>NZ_JAYSSZ010000001.1:0-17953 GCF_043720215.1 Flavobacterium sp.
CGATATCCGTTGGCATGTGCCACATTTCGAAAAGATGTTATACGACAACGGACAACTCATTTCTCTATATGCTCAAGCGTACAAAAGAACCCAAAATCCGCTGTACGAAGAAGTGATCGAAAAAACATTAACTTTCGTAGAAAGAGAATTTTTAAATCCAGATAATGGCTTTTATTCCGCACTCGATGCCGATAGTTTAAACCAAAATAACAAGCTTGAAGAAGGCGCTTTTTATGTCTGGAAAAAAGACCAATTACAAGAAGTATTACAAAATGATTATGAAGTTTTCAGTCATTTATATAATGTGAATGATTTTGGTTTTTGGGAACACGATAATTATGTTTTAATACAAAGTCAACCTTTAGAAAGTGTGGCGCTACAATTTGGCTTGACGGAAAACGAACTACAAAATAAAAAGGAAAATTGGGAACAATTACTTTTTATCGAAAGAGAAAAACGAGCAAAACCAAGGCTCGATGACAAATCGCTTACTTCCTGGAACGCTATTATGCTAAAAGGATATCTTGATGCTTATAATGCTCTAGGAAATGAAAACTATTTGACTATTGCCAAGAAAAATGCTCAATTTATTGTCGACAAGCAATGGTCGGCAGAAGGCTTTTTGTATCGTTCATACAAAAATAACAAAAGTACAATTGAAGGTTTTCTAGAAGATTACGCCTTTACAATTGATGCATTTATAAGTTTATATCAAACGACATTAGAAGAAAAGTATTTGCATCAAGCCAAACAATTAACTGATTATTGTTTTGATAATTTTTATGACGAAAAGCAACATTTTTTTGCTTTCAATTCTAGAAATTCGGCACAACTTATTGCACAACATTTCGAAACTGAAGATAATGTGATGCCTGCTTCCAACTCAGTTATGGCGAATAATTTATATGTTTTGAGTATTTTATTTAGCAATAATTATTATGAAAAAATAGCACTGCAAATGTTGCATCACATGATTCCTAATATGGATTATGCATCGGCTTATTCGAATTGGCTAAATTTATGGATGAATTTGTCTGAAGACAATAAAGAACTTGCAGTTTGTGGGGAGAGTGCATTGGCAAACATTCAAAAAATAAATAAAACTTATTTGCCTCATATTATTATTGCAGGAACAATAAAAAAATCAAATTTACCTTTTCTAGAAAATCGATTTATCGAAAATGAAAACTTATTTTATGTTTGCCAAAACAAAGCTTGTTTGATGCCAAAAACTACAATTGAAGAAATTTTTAACAATTTAAAAATATAATTCAAACAAAATTATGTAGTTTTACATCAATAACTAAAAATTAAAACAAAATGGGAGTAGGAAGTTTCTTTAAGAACATATTTGGTTCAAAAAAAGTAGATGAGATAATTGATCAAGCAAGTGATTTTGCTGATGATGCAATTGCAAAAGCGAAAGAAAGTGCAGCGCCACTTATGGATAAAGTTGAAGATTTTGCTGAACAAGCAGGAGATAAAATTAAAGAATATGTTCCACAAGCAGCGGCAACTATAGATAATGTTGTTGAGACTGTAAAAGAAAAAGCAGCAGATTTGATGGATAAAGCAGAAGAAATGGCACACGGAGCTGTTGATACTGCTGAAGAAAAAGCTAGTAATTTTGCTGCTGATACTACTGAAAAAGCTGCAGACGAAGTAGCTGACTAATTATTTTGGCGATACAGTCATCATAAAATCTTTGAGATAAAAAGGTTCAAAATAAGCGACACTAACTGTGTCGTTTTTTTTGTACTTATCATATGCTAATTTGCACATTTCTTTAGCTGATGGAAATTCTATTTTGTCATGATAAACAAATTTCGCATCGGTTAAAATAGTTTTGCATTTAGTTGCGCCATCTCCAATAAGGTGAATTGTTTCTGTAATTTCTTCAAAAGAATTTTCATCAATAATTTCAGCTTTTACTTCACGAATTTTAGCGAAATTGGCATCGAAAATGGCAGTGTAACATTCCATTCTTCGAGCATCAATCATAGGGATAATAACTCCGTTTTTGACAATAAGTTTTTGTGCTAAAGTTTCTAACGTATCAATAGCAATCAGTGGAATATCTAACGAATAGCACAAACCTTTTGCCGATGAAACTCCTATTCTCAAACCTGTATACGAACCCGGTCCTTGACTAATGGCAATGGCCGATAAATCTTTGAAAGTAATTTTGTTTTCCTTTAGAATTTCATCAATAAAAACATGCAATTTTTCTGCATGAGAATATCCTGCATCGGCAATTTCTTTACAAGTAATAACATTTCCGTTTTGCGACAAAGCAACGGAGCAATTTCTTGTGGCGGTTTCTATATTTAAGATGTAAGTCATTTAAAAGAAAAAATTAAACTTAAGTTGTTATCTTATACTATCGTGAACATGAGTTTCTATTCCGTTATTCCATAAAGTAAGAATATCGGTAGCAACTGCGGCTCCACTCCCAGATGCAATGACGAGCTGACTTCTGTGTCCTGCAAGCGTTCCTGCAACATAAATTCCTTCAGCAACTAAATGGTCTGTATTTACAAGCTGAATTCTATTTTTTTCTGGCAATGATTTTTTGTGTGGTTCTAAATATTGTTGTAATCCATCTATACCAAATAAATTTGAGGATCCAATTGCAACAACAATAATTCTAGTGTTGTAACTATTTTTATTAGTTGTAACTAAAAAGTTTCCTGCTTGACCAGAAATAGAAATTACTTTTTCATTTTCTATTTGAGAAATATTTGGGTAAGTAGTATGTAATTGCGCAGTGCTTTCCGTTAAAATCTCTGAGCCTAATTTTCCAGAACTAATTCCGTAAGCGTTATAAAAAATCGCATCTTGTAGTGACGACGCTTTTTGATGTGTAATAATGGAGATTTTCTTGTCTTGAACAAATATTTTTTTGTGCGCAGAGCCTAAAACTAAAGCGCAAGAAATTCCAGAAACGCCTCCACCAATAATTAAAACATCAAGCATTTATTGGTTTTTTAGTTTCTCTTCGATAGATTTAGATAATCTAAAAATAAGCAATATAACTAGTGCGCAAAGCACAGCAATAATTCCAATAATTCCGATTAAACTCTCGCCTTCTAGCAAGTTTTTAAAATCTAACTTGAGACAATTTATTCCAATAAAAATGACTGCAAAAGCAACAACGATATAAGTGAAAATTTTCATAGTTAAAATTTTATGTAGCAAATCTAAGAAAACAAAAACTAAACAAACAGACCTTTAACATTAGCAGCAAATAATTTAACAGCAATAGCAAGTAAAACCACACCAAAAACCTTTCTAATTATTCCCAATCCAGTTGTGCCTAAAATTTTTTCTATTTTTGAAGACGATTTTAAAACGCCATAAACCAAAATCATATTTAGCAAAATGGCGATAATAATATTAATATTATGATATTGCGACTTTAGCGAAAGCAAAGTTGTCATCGTTCCAGCACCAGCAATTAGCGGAAATGCAATAGGTACGATTGAAGCCGTTTTCGCTTCTTCGTCACGATATAGTCTAATGCCTAAAATCATTTCTAGAGCTAAGAAAAACAACACAAACGAACCTGCAACTGCAAACGAATTTACATCAATCCCTATCAAATGAAGTAATTCTTCTCCAACAAAAAGAAAGGTAATCATAATAAAAGTCGCTACAATGGATGCTTTTTCTGATTGAATATGACCAACTTTCGCTCTCAAATCGACTAAAATAGGAATGCTTCCAATAATATCAATGACAGCGAACAAAACCATTCCAACCGTTACAATTTCTTTCCAGCTAATTTCAAACATGTTTTTAAATTTTTAGGTCGTTGCAAAAGTACAAATAATTTTTATCTGGGCGTAGTTTCCTTTCCACTTCCAGATTTGATATAAAAAAAATAATGATAAGTAGTCACGGCTTAGCAATCAGTTTGAAAAACAAAAAATCCTGTTTCGTTACAAAACAGGATTTTAAATTTGTTACAAACAGTTGTTATCTTATAATAAACTCTACACGTCTATCAGTATTAAATTGAGCATCCGTACAATTTGTAGTGCAATTAGATAATGATTTTGTTTCTCCATATCCTTTTGCTTCTAAACGGTCTGAATTAATTCCTTTTTTAATTAAATACTGTTTAGCTTCTTGTGCTCTTTTATCTGATAAAATCATGTTGTATTTGTCAGAACCTCTAGAATCTGTGTGTGCGTTGATGGCAATGTTCATTTCTGGATTTGCACTTAATACTTCCAAAATTTTATTTAATGACAAAGTAGATTCTGTTTTGATAGACGCTTTATTAAAATCGAAGTAAATATTTTCGATAGCGATTGCGTTTGCTACAATTTCTGCTTTTGTCTGATCTAATTCTATGTTTGTAATAGAGTTTCCGTTTGCAGTAATTATTGGCAATTCAAAATCTAAATAACCTTCTTTTTTAGCTACAATAGTGTAATTTTCTGATGGTTCTACCTCAAAATTATAACCACCATTATTGTTTGTGTTTTGAGTTGTTACTTCTTTACCGTCTTCATCAATTAAACTAATTTTTGTATTTGGTAAAACAATTTTGCTTTGTTTTTCGCTTACTAAACCATTTAAAGTTGTACTATTTTTTTGTAAATCAAAACGGTAAATATCATAAGATCCTATACTTGCAGATCTATTTGAAGTTATATAACCTCTATTTTTTGTGGCTAAGATAAATGCAACTTCATCAGCTGATGTATTTATTGTTTTGCCTAAATTTAAGGGTTTAGTATAACGAGTTGTTTTTATTTTTGAGACAAAAACATCTTGTCCTCCATAGCCACTATGCCCATTAGAAGAAAAGTATATTTCTTTGCTTGTTGGTGATGCATAAGGGAATTTTTCATCGTTAGACGTGTTTATTGTATTCCCTAAGTTTACTGGATTTACTGGCATTCCGTCATTGTTTATCTCTGCAACATATATATCGTAACCTCCAAAGCCACCTGGCATATTTGAAGAGAAGTACATTTTGCTACCATCAGGCGAAAGGCAAGGGTTTTCGATAGAATAACTAACGCTATTAAAATCTATTGATACTTCATTTATCCATGTGTATTTTGAATTGTCAAAAATAGATTTGTATAATTGATAATTTTTCGAATTTCCATCAGCACTTTTTGTATAATATACGGTTTTCTCATCATTAGAAAATGCTAAGCCACCTTCATTGCCTTTAGAATCTAATGTATAAGCGAAAAAATAAGGTTTAGATAAATTTCCGGTTTTATCAATATTTAAACAATATAAACCGTTGTATGGATTGTTTGTATTTTCGTCTTTTCCTGCGCCAATAGCGCCTGTTTTTCTAGAAGAATACATAATGTATTTGTCTTTGAAGAAAGTAGAACCTATATCAGATAATTTGGTATTGATTCCAGTTGATACAATATTATATATATCTTTAGATTCATCAATTACTACTGAATTTGATGTTTCTGAATCTTCATTTTTAATAAATGAATCTTGAGCAAAGAATGAATTAGATATAAGAAATAATAAAATTGAAAATATTAAATTTTTCATAAAAATATAATTGTAAAACACTTGATTTTTGATAATAGTGCGCAAAAGTAATCTAATTGTTGAATTATATGCATGCATAATTGCTAAAATCGACAAAGTGTTGTTTTTTATCGATTAAGCGCGAGTTATTAACAAGTTGCTAACAATATTTTAGTTAATAAAGAGCTGAGTAAACGATGTGTAGGGTTTGTTTTGCTAATAAAAGAATCTCTTTTGGAAGAAATTTATTTGATTTGTAAAAGAAGTAGTTGTTCTAAATAGTCTCTTTTATTTGACAATCTAGGGATTTTGTGTTGCCCGCCTAATTTGTCTTGATTTTTTAACCAATCATAAAACAAATTTTCTCGAGCCACATTTATAGTTAGCTGATTTAAAGTCATATTGTTATAACGTTTGGCTTCATAGTCGGAATTAAGCGCTTGGATGTTTTCGTCTAGTAATTGACTGAATTGTTCAATGTTTTCAGGTTGTTTTCTGAATTCGATAATCCATTCGTGAGATCCTTTTTCTTTTCCGTTCATAAAAACAGGAGCTACCGTATAATCAATTACTTCAGAATTTGTGAGTTTACAGGTTTTGGCTATAGCCATATCGGTATTTTCGACCATTAATTCTTCACCAAAAACATTAATATGGTGTTTTGTCCTACCAGTAACTCTAATTCGGTAAGGATTTAAGGAAGTAAACCGAACAGTATCGCCTATTAAATAGCGCCACAAACCAGCATTTGTAGTAATAACTATAGCGTAGTTTTTTTGAAGTTCTACTTCAGCTAAACGAATTGCTTTTTGATTGGATGTGCCAAAAGTATCCATTGGAATAAATTCGTAAAAAATGCCGTAATCCAACATCAATAACAAATCACTAGAATTATTTAAATCTTGAATGGCAAAGAAACCTTCCGAAGCATTGTAAATTTCGTAATATTTGAAATCTTGTCTTGGTAAAATCTTTTTGTATTGTTCCCTGTAAGGATCAAAGCTTACACCTCCATGAAAATAAACTTCGAGATTAGGCCAAACATCAAATAAATTGTTATTTCCAGTTTCTTCTAAAACTTTATTTAAAAGCACCATCATCCACGAAGGAACACCTGCAAAACTGGTTACATTTTCTATTTTTGTTTCATTTACAATGGCGAGTAGTTTAGTTTCCCATTCGCTCATGAGCGATGTTTTGTTACTCGGCGTACTACTATATTCTGCCCAAAACGGCATGTTGTCTATTAATATGGCTGACAAATCACCAAAGAATGTATTGTTATCTTCATACAATTGTTTGCTTCCGCCAAGACGCAAACTTTTGCCCGTAAACAATTGAGAGTTTTCGTTGTTATTCAAGTACAAACACAACAAATCCTTGCTTCCTTTATAATGACAATCCTCTAAAGCGGAGTTACTTACTGGTATAAATTTGCTTTTTGCATTAGTTGTTCCACTAGATTTTGCAAACCATTTTATGGGTTCGTTCCAAAAAACGTGCTGTTCGCCTTTACGCGTTCTTTCTATAAGTGGTTCTAAATCTTCGTAACTGGAAACAGGAACTCGCTCTTGGAAAGTATCGTAAGATTTTATCGAATCGAAATCATATTGTTTGCCAATAACTGTATTTTCTGATGACCGAATAAGATTCGTCAGTAATTCTTCTTGTACTTCATTTGGGTATTTTAAAAACAACTCAATCTGATGAATGCGTTGTTTCAAAACCCACGAAGCAATAGAATTTATTATTGGTAAAGGCATTATTGATTTTAAATTTTAGAATTATGATTTTAGATTGCTAGCAAAATCTAGAATGATTTTAGCTATTTCTGTTTGTCCGTTTTCAGTCGAAATATAATCTTTGTCTTTTGTATTAGAAATATAACCAATCTCTAATGTTATTGCAGGAACTTCAGATTTTTTTAGAATAAAAAACGGTGCTTTTTTTACGCCTCTAATATTTAATGGTGTTTTTAAAGAAAATGAAGTCATTAATTTTTCCGCTAATTCGTTTGAGGTAACATATTCAGATGATTTGTCTGAAACAAAACATTCTATTCCGTTTGCATCACTGTTTTTGCTTGAATTTGCATGAAGAGAAATTACTAAATCGGGTTTAATTCCGTTTATAAAATCGACTCTTTCTTGTAATGTTATTAATTTGTCTTCCGTTCTTGTGAAGTGGATTTTAACATTTGAATTGTTATTTGCTATTCGGATTTTAGTAGAAATTGATTCAACTATCGATTTTTCTGACAATCCATTCATTGTAGCTCCTAAATCAATTCCGCCATGTCCAGCATCAATAACCACATTAATTTCTTCTTTATTTTTTTCATTAAGATTGATAAACGAAAACGAAATAAGTGTTAATGCAAGTAATGATAATTTCATTAAATTTTTCATAAGTATTTATTTTTAAAGTTTGTCTATCTATCTTTACGCTAAAATACTAAAAATATTGTGATTTGCTAATTAATAATTCAATTTAGACTATGATTTACGAAGGAGTTTTAACTAAAATGCAAACCGAAATTGGTAATCCAATTCAGTATTATTTGATATTTGAAAACAGTTTTCTAAATGTAAATCAGTTACTTGGAAAAGAATTGGAGATTTCTTTTCAAGGATACCAATGTTTGAATTGCAACAAAAAAAAGAAAATTTTCCGTCAAGGATTTTGTTACGATTGTTTTATGGGAAGCGCTTCGGCTGGCGATTGGATTATGAAACCTGAGCTTTCTACAGCACATTTAGATATTGAAGATCGAGATTTAGATTACGAAAAGAAAGTGCAATTGCAACCACACATTGTTTATTTGGCTTTGTCTAGCGAAGTAAAAGTTGGCGTAACTCGCGGCTCGCAAGTCCCAACTCGTTGGATAGATCAAGGCGCAGTGCAAGCCATTCCTATTGTCGAAGTTCCTAATAGATATCTTGCTGGAATTACCGAAGTCGCTCTTAAAAATCATTATGCAGACAAAACGAATTGGCAAAAAATGCTAAAAGGTGAAGTGCCAGTTGCCGATTTAATAAAAGAACGAATGAGTTTAAAATATTTGATTCCCAAAGAAGTTCAAGAATATTTCGATGTAAATAAAAATGATTTGTACGAATTGCATTTTCCTGTTTTGCAATATCCTAAAAAAGTGACCAGTCTAAATCTTGATAAATTGCCTAATTATTCTGGAAAATTATCAGGAATAAAAGGGCAGTACTTGATGTTTGAAGATGGAACTGTTTTTAATATTAGAACTTTTGAAGGTTATGTGGTGAAGATTAGTTTGTGAGTTTTTCATTACGAGGAACGAGGAATCTCATTTTAAAATTTTTCAATTGTAAAGTGAATATAAATATATAACTATTAGTGTCAAAAATGAGTTAATCAAGATGATATTTTGGAAACCATTTTCAGATAAATTTGTTTTGAATTTCAGCATAATCAAGCTGATTATCGCCGTAATTGTTAAGCTTAGTGCAAAGTAAAAACAAGCTCCATTTAAACCCGACATTAATTTATCAGAATAATCTTTACTTTTCGTTTTAATCGAATTAATGTTTTGAAAAATATAACTACGTCCAATTATTACTTCGTTTTCTTCAATAAATGTTTTTCTTATTGAAAACTCATACCCTTTTTCTGTGTAGAATTTATTACCAACGAATTCTTTAGTACTATAACTACTATATTTATTACGTCTACTAATCACAATTTGACTGTAAGCAACAATTTTGTCATTAATTTGTTTTTGTGGTAAAATCAATTGATCAATGATAAACAAACTAAAGAATATAGGAATGCAAATTAGAATTTTGATTGTAATTTTTGTGTGTTTTTCTTTCATTAAAATAAAATCGTTTGTCGCTAATGTGTTATTTAAACTGACGACTAACTAAGGGGTTGTTGCAGGTTTCTTTTTCTTCCCAAACAAACCATTCAACAAATCACCCGCAGCATTTTTTACAGCATCTTTTTTAGGATCTTTGGTTTTTGTAGTATCAGCAGGATCTTTTTTACCTCCGCCTAACAAATTACCTAAAGCAGTAGTCCCTTGATTCATCAACTTATCTTTCTGTAATTTCACGATTTGAGAAGCTAAATTTGTTGACGCTTGTTTCATATCCGTACTTACTTTTGGGCTAGAGAAACTTCCAGTCATTAAAGCGGTAATAGGTAAGTTTTCAATTTTTGCAGCATCGGTAGGAGTTAGTTTTGCTAATAATTTATTTACTTCGGCTCCTAAATATTTCGCAGGAACATCCATTTTGATGTTGTAATTCATGTTTTGGTCGAAACCATGCGAACCGCCAATTTCGGCATTAATATCTTGGTATTTTATTTTGAATGGCTTTACAGTAACTTTCCCATCTTTGAACGAAATAGCAGCTTTAATATCGTTTAAATTAAGCTTACTAACATCTAAAAATTTGACTTGAGAACCCAAAGCTGACAACATTTGCGAGTTACTCGGATTGACAGTTGTAGATAATAATTGACCCAATAAATCGCCACTTATTGTTTTTAAATCGGGTGTCATTTCTGTTGCATCAAGATTTCCAGATAGTTTGATATTAGAATTTAGTTTACCATTTATAACACCCGCAATTGGTGCAATTTTTTTCAACATGTCTAATTGTGTAAAAGTCTTGGCGATATCTACTTTACTTAAATCTAAATTCATGTTGAATGTTGGTACTTTTCCTTTGGTGGAAACCAAACCGTTTACTCCAATTTGACCATCAAAAATATTGGTAGTTATATTTTGTAAAGTCACAGCTTCGTCACGAATAATCATAGTTCCAGAAACCGCTTTTAGAGTCAAGTTGTCGTAAACAACAGTATTTGCTTTTGCTGTAATTTTACAATCTAAAAAAGCAGGGATTTTTACAGCTTCTTTCTCTTTTTTTGTCCCAGAAGATGATCCTGATTCTGAACTTCCTTTTGTCGTTGCAGGAGTTGGCGCCATAAAATCGGCAATTAAAAACTGATTCGAATTCATATTGAAATTCCCTTTCAATATTTGGTTTCTAAACACAAATCCGTAAAAATTATCTAAAGTTCCTGTCATTTGAATATCTGAATTTCCAGTTTTCATATCCAATTGATTCAAGCGAATTTGATTTGGATTAAAAGCAATAACGGCTTGTTTTATTTGAACAGGTTTCGCCATGCCTTCGCCAGTATAATTAAAACCGGTTAAAGTCATATTTCCAGCATTTTGAATCTTCTCGTACTGACTTTTCTCTACCGATTGCATGTCGAATTTAGTAGTTACATCGGCTTTTAGTATTCCAGAAAGTGGTGTTGTTAATTTTATAGGATATGCTTTGGTAACATTAGCTAAATTGATTGTTCCTTTTAGTGCTGCATCGACTAACGCATTAGTAGCTACGTTTCTAATGTTGGCTTTGGCAGTAAAAACGTCTTGATCTATCTTAAAAGAAAGTTTGTCAAGATTTACATAAGTATCGTTCATCAAACCTGTTTCGTTAATGATTTTTGTATCGATAATTATATTTTGAACCGATTTTGGCAAATCTGGATATTGAAACGAAGCGTTGTTTGATGCAATAGCAATATTAAATTTAGGAACTGTTGTATCTGTCAGTTTTCCTTTTGCAAAACCAGCTACGGTAAAATCTCCAGTGGTTTTCACAGTATTCAAATCGCCAGCATAAGCAGCAGGAACAAGTCCTAAGAAGTTTTTGAACGATGATGTTGGTGTTTTGAAAGTTACATCATAATCCTGACCATCTTCTAATAATTGTATAAACCCGTTAAATTGTAATGGCAATTCGTTAATTTTTGCTGTATTGTCTTTGAACGTATATTTGCTTTTCTCTAAATCGATTCCAAGAACAGCATCGAGTGAAATAGCTACATTTTTCATGTAATTCATCTTGTCCATGTCGAGCGAAATTTTTGCTGTTGATTTTGTATCTAAATCTAAAATCTGTGAAGCAAAATTTCCAGTTCCTTTGTGGTTTAACTCGGTAATAACCATTTTAATTTTTGAACGTTCGTCGTAGTATTTGAATTTAAAATTTTCAATTTCATAATTCTGAATATTCATCGCAAAAGGTTTGCTTTTTGAATTGTCTTTTGCAGTGTCTTTTTTTGCGATATCGAAATTTCCGACACCATCTTTATTGAAAAGGATATTTATTTTTCCATTTTTTGTAGAAATAGATTCCAATGTCATGGCTTCATCATCACCTTTAAATAATTCTTTGATAGACATTTGAAGATTTAGTTCTTCAAAAGCCACCAATGTATCGCCAGCAAAAGGTGCTTTGTTGATGATGATTAGTTTTTGAATTCCTACATTGGCTTGCGGAAAACTTTTGAATAAACTCAAACTAGCATCAGCAAAAGTTACTTTAGCATCAACACTTTCGTTGATAGATTTCTCGATTTTCGCTTTTATTTGATCTTTAAAAAAGATTGGAATTGCAGCTAAAGCAGCAACAATTACTAATAAAAAAACACCAATTCCTATAAAGATTTTCTTTTTCATGTTGTTCTAATTTAATTCTAATGGTTTATTGCAAAAAGCTTGCCTTACTTTCTTACAAAAGTAGCATTTATAGTTTAAGTGTGTTGTAAACTTTTCATAAAAAAATCCGTTTCACCTAGAAGTAAAACGGATTAGTTTTTTAATTATTTTAATATTATCTAATATTTATCTCAAACGGCATCATTGCCTGAACTCCTTTTTGAGAATTCATTTTTCTAATTTGTTCGATTATTTTATAGTTTTCTAGGCCAATTTCTTCTTTTATTAAATTCTCTCGAGATTTCATGAAAGGGAAGCCACTTCCGCCAAATAAATCTTTAAAATCTTTCTCGTATTTAGGATAATCGACAGTCGAGTACTCTTTTACTTTAACCAAGTTTGAAGCATAAGCCAAAGCAGCGTCTAAACCACCTATTTTGTCTACCAATCCCAAACGCAACGCGTCAGAACCAGCCCAAACTCTTCCTTGTGCAATAGCGTCTACTTGTGCAAATGTCATTTTACGACCTGTGGCAACACGAGTAACAAAGGTGTTGTATATGTTTTCGACACTTTCTTGTGTGAATTTTCTAAAATTATCATCTAGCGGTTTGAATAAACTATATCCAGAAGCATTTTCATGAGTTTCTACTAATTCAGAGTTTATTCCGTAATTTTTTGTTATTTGTGATAGATTTGGTAATACACCAAAAACACCTATTGAACCAGTAATTGTACTAGCTTCGGCAAAAATTTTATCTGCATTACAAGCTATATAATATCCGCCAGAAGCGGCTAAATTCCCCATAGAAACAATAACAGGTTTTACTTTTTTTGTAATTTCGATTTCTCTCCAAATCAAATCAGAAGTAAGTGCACTTCCTCCAGGACTATCTATTCGCAATACAATTGCTTTTACTTTATCATCTTTTCTAGCTTCTTGCAACGAACGACGCATAGAACCTTCGCCAACTACATTCAAATCTCCTTCGCCAGAACCTATTTCGCCTTGAGCATAAATAACTGCGATTTTATCTTTAGTGTCAAAATCAGAGGTGGATGTAGCAATATCTTGTGCGTAATCCATCATTTTTACAGTATTGTAATCTTCGTCAGCATCAACTTTTAGTGCTTTTTTAATGTCATCATGATACACATCTTCATAGACAATTTTGTCAACCAATTTATTGGATTTTGCCATTTCTGGTGTACGAGCTAATAATCCTGCTGCAATAGTGTTTAATTGTGCTATTGGAATATTTCTTGACTTCGAAATATCTGCAGCCATTGTATTCCAAATTGACGTTAGAAAAGTAGTGATTTGATCTCTGTTTTCTGGACTCATTTCGCTTAGCAAAAATGGTTCAACGGCACTTTTGTATTTTCCGTGACGAATAACTTCCATTTTCAATCCAGTTTTATTCTGAAAATCTTTAAAATACATCACTTCGGTCGAAAGTCCTTTGAAATCAAGATCTCCAATAGGATTTATGTAAACTGTATTCGCAACAGAATTTAGATAATAATCCTTTTGCGAATAAGTATTGCCATAAGCCATGACAAATTTGCCTGATTTTTTGAAATCTTCTAATTGGTCACGCAAAGCTTTAGTTTGTGCAACACCAAGTAGTAACGAATTATTCAGAATAGAAATTCCTTTTATTTTATCGTCGGTTTTTGCGAATTCAATCGCTTTCAAAACATCAGTCAAACCATCGTGATTGGCTTCAAAATAACCTATTTCTTCATAATTAAATTTCCCACCATAATCGTTGGTTACTTCTTCGAGATTTAATTCTAAAACAGAATTATCTTCGACATAAGTCGATTTTGAGCTGCCTCCAAAAATCGCTCCTATCATTAGTATTCCAAAAAAGAATAACATGCAAAAAATAAACAAACCAACAATGGTTGCTAGTACATTTCCTAAAAATTTCATTTTATTATAATTTATTTACCTATAAGTATTGATTGTGAATGTTTTGTTACACACAAAAGGCTAAAGTTTTAAAGTCAAATATTGTAAAGTCTTGTCAGATGTAAAAAAATAATGAACGATAGTGTAAGCTTTTAGACTTTAGATGTTAAGACTTTACGACTTAATTGCAAATATACTACGATTGTAAAATTCTTTTTAGTTAATTTGTGCTGATTATGAAAATGCAACAAAAAGTAGTCTTATCGCTTGGGACTAACCAAGGAAATCGTCTCGAAAATATCGAAAATTGCATCCAATTAATTCATCAGAATATTGGGTTAGTTTTACGTATTTCTAAGTTATATGAAACACCTTCATGGGGTTTTGATAGTGATGCTTTTTACAATTGTGCATTAGTTTTGCACTCTTCTTTTTCTGCCGAAAAAATACTGAGAAAGATTACTTCAATAGAAAAAGAATTAGGGAGAATTAGAAAAAATTCGAATTCTTATGAGGCCAGAATTATTGATATTGATATTATTGCGATTGATGAACAAATATACAGTTCAGAAGCTCTAACTATTCCGCATCAGCAAATGCAAAACAGACTTTTTGTATTATTACCTATGTTGGATTTGAAACTCGAATGGCAACATCCAATTCTTCAAAAATCGGTTCGAGAATTAATCGAAAAATGTGACGATAAAAGTGATTGTAAAGTTGTTTCGAATTTAGATTCCACTTTAAAAAAATACAGTATTAATCAATTGAATTATATTGCTATTGAAGGAAATATTGGTGCAGGAAAAACAACATTAGCGACAAAAATTGCAGAAGATTTTAATGCTAAAACTGTTTTAGAACGTTTTGCTGACAATCCTTTTTTGCCAAAATTTTATAAAGATCAAAACCGATATGCATTTCCTTTAGAAATGTCATTTCTAGCCGATAGGTACCAGCAATTATCTGATGATTTATCGCAATTTGATTTGTTTAAAGACTTTGTTGTTGCCGATTATCATATTTTTAAATCATTAATCTTTGCCAAAGTAACTTTGCAAGAAGACGAATTCAGGTTATATAAAACCTTATTCGATATTATTTATAAGGAAATGCCAAAACCTGATTTGTATGTTTATTTATACCAAAACACAGATAGATTATTGCAAAATATTAAAAAAAGAGGCCGAAGCTACGAGCAAGAAATTGAAGCCGAATATCTAGAGAAAATAAACCACGGTTATTTAGATTACATCAAATCGCATAAGGATTTAAATGTTTTGGTAATTGATGTTTCCGATTTTGATTTTGTAAAAAAACAAAAAGACTATGTAAAGGTTTTAGAAATAATTCAAGAAAAATTAGATTTTCAAACTTCATAGAAATCTAATATTCTAAATTGTCCAGTTTTACAAATAAATCCCAAACTACAATTCCAGCGCTTACTGAAATATTTAACGAATGTTTGGTTCCTAATTGGGGGATTTCAATTGTGCCATGGCAAAATTTTATAGCTTCTTGGTTTACACCAAAAACTTCATTACCAAAAACCAAAGCGTATTTTTTATCGTTTTCAACTTTAAAATCATTAAGAAATATCGAATTTTCTACCTGTTCGATAGCAAATACTGAAATTTTTTCTTTTTTTAAATTTTCAATCACTTCCAAAACACTTTCACTGTGCTCCCAAACAACAGTTTCTGTCGCACCAAGAGCAGTTTTATGAATCTCTTTGTTGGGCGGCGTTGCTGTGATTCCACACAGATATATCTTTTCAATCAGAAAAGCATCAGCTGTTCTAAAAACCGAACCAATATTATGTAAACTTCTAATGTCATCTAGAATTATAATAATGGGAGTTTTTGGAGCTTCTTTAAAATCTAAAATTGATTTTCTATCTAGTTCGCTATTTTCTAATTTGCGCATGATACTGTTTTATAAAAAAAGCTTTCACCATGGCGAAAGCTTTTAAGATATTTTGAGAAAGGTTTAATTAGCTTTTTGTAGGCTCAACTATTCCTGCTGCTGGAGCTGGAGTTGGATCTGCTAGAACGGTTCCTTTTATTGTTAATATTTTAGATGGCATTCCTTCAGCATTTGAAGTTACAGTTACCGTTTTAGTAAAAGGCCCAACTCTGTCAGTAGCATATTTTACACCTATTACTGCTTTTGCACCAGGAGCAATTGGGTCTTTAGGTGTAGTTGGAACTGTACAGCCACATGATCCTTGCGCATTAGAAATGATTAGCGGTTTGTTTCCATTGTTTGTTAATACAAATTCACGTTTTCCATCTGCATTATGTGCAATTGTACCATAATCGATTGTTTCGTTTTCAAAAACCATTCCAGCACCTTCAACTTTTGGAAGTGGAGTAGCAGCAACTTTTTTAGCTTTTTTTACGTTTTTAGTTTTTTTAACTTCCATTTTTGCTTTGGTAGCAACTTCTTGAGCGTTAACAGTGTTTGCTCCAAAAAAAGCAATAGCTGATAAAATAAATATAATTTTTTTCATTTTTAATTTTAAATATTGTTTAACAGAACAAATGTAAAAATAAAATCGAATTGCAATACTTTTTTTATCTAAAATTGTTGTTAAATTATTCGCTATTTATTTCATCAAAATAAGTAAATTCGTTGCCTAAATTAAATCACAAAGTTTTGTCTGCAAAAGAAAAGGAAATCAAGGAAACGCCGTTAATGAAGCAATATAATGAGATAAAAAGGAAATATCCTGATGCTTGTTTGCTATTTCGTGTGGGTGATTTTTACGAAACTTTTGGTGATGATGCTGTTCGTGCATCAAAAATTCTTGGAATAACCCTTACAAAACGTGGCGCTGGTTCGCCTACCGAAACGGCTTTGGCTGGTTTTCCGCATCATTCTATCAATACGTATTTACCAAAATTAGTTAAAGCAGGGCTTCGTGTTGCTATTTGCGACCAGTTAGAAGACCCAAAAATGACAAAAACCATTGTAAAACGTGGCGTGACTGAACTGGTTACTCCTGGTGTTTCCATGAATGATGAAGTTTTAAACTCGAAATCAAACAATTTTTTGGCATCTATTTACTTTGGTAAAAAAATAATTGGAGTTTCCTTTCTGGATGTTTCCACAGGAGAGTTTCTTACTTCCGAAGGGAATGAAGAATATATAGATAAGTTGTTGCAAAACTTTAGCCCAAGTGAGATTTTGGTTCCAAAGCAAAATAAAGGCGATTTCAAAGATAAATTTGGAGATAATTTTCATGCTTTTTATCTTGAAGATTGGGTTTATAAAGAAGATTATGCTACCGAAACTTTAATAAATCATTTTCAAACTAATTCCCTAAAAGGTTTTGGCGTCGAAGAATTAACAAACGGAATTATTGCTTCTGGAGCGATTTTGTATTATTTATCGGAAACACAACACAATCGAATTCAACACATCACATCGATACATCGTATTGCCGAAGATGCTTACGTTTGGATGGATAGATTTACAATCAGAAATCTTGAATTATATCATAGTTACAATCCTAATGCCGTGACTTTACTCGATATTATCGACAAAACACTTTCGCCAATGGGCGGACGAATGCTCAAACGATGGTTGGCGCTTCCGCTAAAAGACGCTAATAAAATAAAATCTCGTCATGAAGTTGTAGCTTATTTTAAAGAAAATCAAGAACTACTGAAAAAGGTTCAAAATCAGATTAAACAAATTTCCGATTTAGAACGTTTAATTTCTAAAGTGGCAGCAGGAAGAATTAGTCCGCGAGAAATTATTTATCTAAAAGAATCATTAGATGCTATCATTCCTATAAAAGAATTAGCATTACAAAGCACGCAAGAAGCTGTAAAAGTTATTGGCGATAGTTTGCATAGTTGCGATTTGTTACGTGAGAAAATAAAAACGACATTAAACCAGGAAGCACCAGTTGCTATAAGTAAAGGAAATGCGATTGCTTCGGGAATAAATACTGAATTAGACGAACTGCGAGGAATATCAACTTTAGGAAAAGAATATCTAGAAGGAAT
>NZ_JAYSSZ010000002.1:0-17928 GCF_043720215.1 Flavobacterium sp.
TGTATCTCCAATCGTCGGCACCTTCATATATTGCAGTATTCGGACATTCTGGCTCGCAGGCGCCACAATTGATACATTCGTCTGTTATAATTATTGCCATTTTATTTTAGAATTTAGATTTCAGAATTCATATTTTAAAAAATGAAATTCTTATTTTTGTACAAAATTACAATCAAAACCATTCATAAACAAATAAACAAATGTTACAAAGCGATAAAAAAAGATGTTTTATTGAATTAGGAAAATTTTTAAGCCAATTTTCAGCAAATAATTCCATAAAAAATGAAAAAGTTTTGCATAACGATTTGTTTTTTGATGATTTTATTTCGCTTGTAAATCTTTCGCAATCACACAATGGTTGGTATACTGAGGAAAATGTCTATTTTTCTGTCAATTCTTGGGCAGAAGCTTTAACAGAAGAAAATTTAGAAAAATGGTTGTCTAATTATACTTTTTCCGAAATTAAACCAAGAACTATAGGATTAATTCTTGCAGGAAATATACCGTTGGTAGGTTTTCATGATTTTTTATCGGTATTAATTTCTGGTCATAAAGTTTTGATAAAAACTTCATCAAACGACCAACATTTGTTGCCTTTTTTAGCAAAATACTTAATAGCTGTCGAACCAGAATTTAAAAATTATATCACTTTCGTTGAAGGAAAATTAGAAAATTTCGATGCTGTAATTGCCACTGGAAGCGATAATACTGCGAGGTATTTCGAATATTATTTTAAAGACAAACCGTCAATTATTCGTAAAAATAGAAATTCAGTTGCTGTTTTAGATGGTTCGGAATCAAAAGAGCAAATGATTGCTTTAGGTGAAGATATTTTTAGGTATTTTGGACTGGGTTGTCGCAATGTTTCTAAATTATTTATACCTAAAAATTACAATTTCGATTTGTTTTTTAATGGTGTATTCCCTTATCAAGATGTCATAAAATATGAGAAATATGCCAACAATTACGATTACAACAAAGCAGTTTTCTTGATGAGTAATTTTAATTTATTAGACAATGAATTTCTAATTATTAAAGAAGATTCGAGTTACTCCTCGCCTATTTCTTCCGTTTTTTATGAGTTTTATGATGATATAAATGACATTAAAAATCGTTTAGAAACTGATAAAGACAAGATTCAATGCATTGTTTCAAATAATTTAGTCGAGAATAGTATTGCTTTCGGAGCAACTCAAAAACCAAATCTTTGGGATTACGCTGATAATGTAGATACTATTAATTTTTTAATTAAGCTATAATTTAAAATTTATGAGTACATCGAAAATTAGCCAAATAATTGGTGCCGAAAAAGAAAAATCAGAACATATTCATAAACCACATTTTAATTTAGAAGCCCTAGTTAATTCTGGGAAAAACACAACTACTACACAACAAAACACAATGAAAAAACACAATTACAGCGCAGGACCTTGCATACTTCCACAAGAAGTTTTTGAGAAGTCGGCACAAGCGATTTTAGATTTTAACAATTCTGGACTCTCTCTTTTAGAGATTTCTCACAGAAGCAAAGATTTTGTGGCCGTTATGGAAGAAGCTAGATCCTTAGTTTTAGAACTTTTAGGACTAGAAGGCAAAGGTTACCAAGCATTATTTTTAGCTGGTGGCGCGAGTTTAGAATTCCTAATGGTTCCGTACAACTTGATGAAGGAAAGCGGAAAAGCAGCTTATCTTGACACAGGAACTTGGGCAAGTGGCGCAATTAAAGAAGCTAAACATTTTGGAGAAACTCTTGTTGTAGCTTCATCAAAAGAAGAAAACTACAATCATATTCCTAAAAATTATAGTATTCCTGGTAATGCCAATTATTTTCACTGTACGAGCAACAATACCATTTTTGGAACACAAATGAAATCATTTCCAGACACAAATATTCCAGTAGTTTGCGATATGAGTTCCGATATATTTTCGAGAGTTTTAGACTTTTCTAAATTTGATTTAATTTATGCTGGAGCACAAAAAAATATGGGACCAGCAGGAACGACACTTGTCGTTGTTAAAGAAGAAATTTTAGGTAAAACAGGACGTTATATTCCATCAATGCTAGATTATGAGAAACACATTAAGGCAGAAAGTATGTACAATACACCGCCAGTTTTTCCAATATACGCCTCTCTTCTAACCTTACAATGGTTGAAAAAATTAGGTGGAATTCCTGCAATAGAAAAAATAAATAATGCAAAAGCAAACTTATTATATTCTGAAATTGATAGAAACCCTTTGTTTAAAGGTGCTGCAAACGTTGAAGATAGAAGTAATATGAATGCCACGTTCTTATTAAACAACGAGAATCATACAGAATTATTTGACAAAATGTGGAAGGAAGCTGGAATTTCAGGATTACCCGGACATCGTTCTGTTGGTGGATATCGTGCCTCGATGTACAATGCACTTCCACTGGAAAGTGTACAGGTTTTAGTAGATGTAATGAAAGATTTAGAAACAAAAATATAGTGTATTTGTATATTCGGTTAACCGATTAAACAAATAAACGATTAAACAAATAAACATACAATGAAAATATTAGCTAACGACGGAATCTCTAAAAGTGGAATTCTAGCATTAGAAAAAGGGGGTTTTGAAGTAATTACTACAAAAGTTGCACAAGAACAAATTATCAATTTTGTAAATACACACCAAGTTGCGGTTATATTAGTTAGAAGTGCAACCAAAGTTAGAAAAGATATTATCGACGCATGTCCGTCACTAAAAATTATAGGCCGTGGTGGCGTAGGAATGGATAATATTGATGTTGACTATGCCATTTCGAAAGACATTCAAGTTATAAACACACCAGCTTCTTCATCAAATTCGGTAGCTGAATTGGTCTTTGCTCATTTATTTTCAGGAGTCCGTTTTTTATATGACTCAAATAGAAATATGCCGTTGGAAGGTGATACTCGTTTCAATGATTTAAAGAAAGCCTATGCAGACGGAATCGAGCTTCGTGGCAAAACCATTGGTATTATTGGTTTTGGAAGAATAGGGCAATCCGTAGCAAAAATGGCTTTAGGTTTGGGTATGAAAGTAATTGCATCCGATAATTATGTTGGAAAAGCAGAAATTAAAGTCGAATTTTATAATGGTCAATTTATAAATGTTGAAATTGAAACAGAACCTGTAGATGAATTACTAAAACATTCGGATTTTGTAACCCTTCATGTTCCTGCTCAAAAAGATTATATCATAGCAAAAAGAGAATTTGACTTGATGAAAGATGGCGTAGGAATCATAAACTGTTCTCGTGGCGGCATCATAAATGAAGTAGAACTAGTTGCAGCTTTAGATAGTAAAAAAGTGTTGTTTGCTGGGTTAGATGTTTTTGAAAATGAACCAACACCAGCTGTTCAATTGCTGATGCATCCAAACATATCAATGACACCGCATATTGGCGCAGCAACTATCGAAGCACAAGACAGAATTGGTACCGAACTTGCAGAGCAGATAATTGCTTTAGTAAAAGCAGAAATATAAATATATTTTATACATTTACTTATAAATCAATTAAAAACTAAAAAATTATGGCTGGATTAATGGATTTATTAAATAGTGATTTAGGAAAACAAATCATATCCGGTGTTTCTGGACAAGTAGGAACAAGCGAAGGAGAAACTTCATCAGTTTTAGCATCAGTTTTACCTTCATTGGTTGGAGGAATGATGAATAACGCATCTACACCCGAAGGACAAAGTGGTTTACTTGGCGCACTTTTGGGAGGAAAACACGGTGGGTTACTTGATAATTTATCTGGAATGTTTGGTGGTGATGTTGAAGAAGATGGTGGAAAAATCTTAGGTCATGTTTTGGGCGGAAACCAAGAAAATGTTCAAAATGAGGTGAGTCAAAATACAGGAGTTAGCTCTGATAAAATTGCCATGATTATGAAAATTGCTGCTCCTATTCTAATGGCATATCTTGCAAAACAAGCACAAGGAAGTGGTTTAAATAATAATGGAACAACTGCTAACGGTGGCGGTTTATCTGATATTCTTGGCGGATTGTTAGGTGGTGGACAAGCACAACAACAAGCCCCTGCACCTTCGTCTATGAGAGGTTCGATTCTAACGTCTATGTTAGATCAAGATGGAGACGGACAACTAGGATTGGGAGATGCTGTTGCAGCAGCAACCAAAAAAGGTGGTCTAGGCGGATTACTTGGAAATCTTTTCGGAAAAAAATAATAATACTAAATCCCACTTCGGTGGGATTTTTTTATAAAATTAAATCATGAAACATTTTTTAATTTTTGGATTAATTTTAATTTGTCTTGTTAGTTGCAAGACAAAAAATATACTTGCTACAAATACTCCAAATCCTATTCAAGGTGATACCGTTAGGATTGCTAATGATGCTTTAGAATATGAAGTAACAATTATTGATCCTGGATTTTCAACATGGTTATATTCTAGAGCTTTTCCTCGCGGATATCATTCTGAATCCTATTTAGAAGGAAAAAATAAATTTTACGTTTCTGAATGGAATAATCGTGCTGCTCAACCCATGCGTTATGATAGAAGTTTGTATGATATGCAAATAAATTATGACAACAACATTCATTATGGCTACGAAGTAAATTATCTCATATACAATTATATGATTTATTTTCAGAATACTTACAAACAACAGTTATATGGTTTTGTTCCTAGTAGGTAATATTTTATATTTGCTTCAAAATTAAAAACTATGAACAAGTTAAAAGAACGTTGGGGTATTTCTTCAAATTTTCAATTGGTTGTTATATTTATAGTTTTTGCAATAAACGGTTCGCTTTCTGCTAAAATTTCTTCTTTTTTGATGAATCTTATGGGATTAAATAAAGAAAACTTAAATAGTTTTTTATATTATCTAATCCTTATTGTTCTGGTTATGCCGTTATACCCTTTTTTATTAATTGTAATAGGTTTTCTATTTGGACAATTTCAATTCTTCTTTACTTTTAGTAAAAAAATGCTCAAATCTATGGGATTAGGGTTTATTTTTAAAGCATAAAAAAAGCCCGAAATATCGAGCTTTAGTTTTTATTTATTCTTCTTATCCTGAAAATACTCATACAACCAAGTGATTGTAAATGTTGGAATAATATCTGTAAAAGGTATTAATTCTTCTAACGTTCCTATAACTCCCGCAACTTTACCCGTTGTTCCTTTATACATAGCAACTAATAACATTCCTGAAATTGGCGCCCAAATTACATCCAAAGATTCTGCAATTCCAGGAATAATATAGGATAGCATACCAATAAAATCAAAAATTAATCCTAAAATTAATTTTGCAATTGTAGCTTGTGGTTTTACACTTTGTCTAACTTCTACTTGTATTTCTTGTGACATTTTTTATAAATTAAAATTACACATCTAAATACACAAATCTAGTGCCAATTTTTATTTTTCAGAATTTATCATACTAAAAAAATCGTTTCTATATTCCTTTTCATTAAAAACACCTCCATATTGTATGGTAGATGTAAAACTAGATTCGTGTTTTATACCACGGCTAGATACACACAAATGTTTAGCTTCCATAACTACAATTACATTTTCGGTATTTAAAGCAACTTTTAAATCATTAAAAATTTGCATAATCAATCGTTCTTGAACTTGTGGGCGACGAGAAAAATAATCAACAATTCTATTTAACTTAGATAATCCAATTACTTTTCCACTAGAAATATAACCTATATGGGCTTTCCCAAATATGGGCAAGAAATGATGCTCACAAGTAGAATTAAAACTAATATTGGCTTCAACCAACATTTTATCATAATGATATTCATTGTCGAAAGTCGAAACTTTAGGTTTATTTTTAGGGTCTAAACCGCTAAAAATTTCTTTAATAAACATTTTTGCTACACGATGTGGTGTGCCTTGCAGGCTATCATCAGTCATATCGAGTCCTAATTCTTGCATAATATCATAAAAATGCTTCTCAATATTTTGCATTTTCTGATCATCTGTTTTTATAAAAGCGTCGGAACGTATTGGAGATTCAGCAGAAGTCATTTGATGATTATCACCTAAAATCTCAATTATTTCTTTATCCGTTAATGTACTCATATTTAGTTTTTCAATTTATCTTTAAATTCTTTTCTCACTTTATCAATCTTTGGAGTAATGACATAAGCACAATATGATTTGTCCTTATTCTGATTGTAATAATTTTGATGATAATCCTCAGCAACATAAAAAGTAGTCGCATAAGATACTTTTGTAACTACTTTTTTACCAAAAGTATTTTCTGCATTCAGTAAATCGATATACTCTTTTGCTGTTTTTTCTTGTTCATCATTAATACAAAAAACCTCGCTTCTGTATTGCGAACCTACGTCTGCACCTTGCCTGTTTATAGTTGTTGGATCATGAGTTGCAAAAAAAACTTCAAGTAATTCTCCATAAGAAATTTTACTAGGATCAAAAATAATTTTTATTGCTTCAGCATGACCTGTAGTGCCTGAACAAATATCTTCATACGTAGGATTTGTAGTTTTTCCTCCTATATAACCAGGTTTAACAGTTTCTACACCGTCTAGTTCTAAAAACACAGCTTCGGTGCACCAAAAGCAACCTCCAGCAAAAATAGCAATCTCTTTTCCGTTTTCTAAATTCATATTTATTGGTTCAATTTTTTCTAATTCTTTATTTTTTGATTGACATCCTAATGTCAATAAAGATAAAAAAGATACAAGTAGCGTTTTCATAATAAATTTACTTTACATCAAAATTAATTAAATCATTGCTTCTATTTTCTTTCTTAACAAAACTTTATTTGATGTTCAAACAATTTCTTTGTTACTTTGTGAAAAGAGTTACTATGATTCAAGCAACAAATATTCACAAATTTTACGATAATTTACATGTTCTAAAAGGTGTAAACTTACATATACGAAAAGGCGAAATTGTATCTATTGTGGGAGCTTCTGGAGCAGGAAAAACAACATTATTGCAAATATTAGGAACTTTAGACAAGCCCAAACTTTCTACAGGTTCTGAACTAAAAATAAATGGTCAAGAAGTTTTGAAAATGAATGATAAAGATTTATCAAAGTTTAGAAACTTGAATCTTGGTTTTATTTTTCAATTTCATCAACTTTTACCAGAATTTACTGCTTTAGAGAATGTTTGCATTCCAGCATTTATAGCAAATAAATCTAAAATTGATACTGAAATTGAAGCCGAAAAAATATTAACCTATTTAGGTTTAAAAGACAGAATGCATCATAAACCAAGTGAGCTTTCAGGTGGTGAGCAACAACGTGTGGCTGTGGCAAGAGCAATGATAAATAAACCAGCTATTATTTTTGCCGACGAACCTTCTGGAAATCTAGATACGGAAACCGCTTTAAATCTTCATAATTTATTTTTCAAATTGCGAGACGAATTGGGACAAACCTTTGTTATTGTAACCCATAACGAAGAGCTAGCAGATATGGCAGATCGAAAACTAATTATGGTAAATGGTTTGATAAAAAGAGAAGTCAAAAAAGTTACTATAATTACTTTCGAAACTATTAAGGGTTCTATTTAGAAATGAACAAATTAGAACTGAAATCCTTTCTTGACGAAAAAGTCGAATTATACAACAATCCAAAATTTATAGAAAGTGACCCAATTCAAATTCCACACTTGTATTCTCTTAAGGAAGATATAGAAATTGCTGGTTTTTTGAGTGCTACTATTGCTTGGGGAAACCGCAAAATAATTATTTCTAATGCAAAAAAAATGATGAATCTCATGGGGAATTCTCCATACGATTTTGTGATGAGTCATAACGAAAATCAGTTAGAATCTTTAGAACACTTTGTACATAGAACCTTCAACGGACAAGATTTTGTTCAGTTTATAAAAAGTTTGCAACACATTTACAAAAATCATAACGGGCTGGAATCCGTTTTTCAAAAAAATATGGAAACCACATCTATGCAAAAAAGTATTTCCGATTTTAAAAAAATATTCTTTGAAAATGAGCATTTAAATCGAACTCAAAAACATGTTTCAGATCCTATGAATGGTTCGGCAGCAAAGAGAATAAACATGTTTTTACGCTGGATGGTTCGCAACGATGCTAAGGGTGTCGATTTTGGCATCTGGAAAAGTATTCCGACCTCCGTTTTATCTTGTCCTCTCGATGTACATTCAGGAAATGTCGCTAGAAAATTAAAATTACTTACTCGCAAGCAAAATGATGCAAAAGCGTTGTACGAATTAGATTTAAACCTCAGACTATTAGACGCTAACGACCCAGTAAAATATGACCTTGCTTTATTTGGACTAGGTGTTTTTGAGAAATTTTAGCGTAGTATTAAATAAATTAACATTTTTTTTGAAATATTTTTCATGCTAATTTAAAAATTAACATATTTTTTTTTGTAATTTTACTTTGAAGAGAATATCAAAGCGTATCCCAAATCTGCTTTTCTTTATCATAAACAAAAATCTAGATGCAAATAGCACACTTATTTTACTCCTTAAAAGATGTTATAGGGTATGTAGACAGAACGTTTACTGCTCACTTTTTTTATATGTTTCTAAAATACATTGCCATTCCTTTTCTAGTAATTGTTTTACTCTATTTTATTAGTTTACTTATACTTAGTCGGTTTTATTTAGACAAGTTATCTGATAAAAAAAGTGGAATGGAAGAAACAATTAATAATTTTCTAACTGATTTGATTTTTTCTAATTATCCTTTTGAAGAAACAAAAGAAAAGATTGATGAGTTCAAGAACAGTGAAGTCTTTCAACAAAAATGGTGTAAGTATTTGATTTTAAATAAATTAATTCATATAAAACAAAACATCAAAGAAGTAAATCAAAATTTAGTTTTAATTATTTACAAACAATTTGGGCTTAATGAATATAGTCGAAGGTTGATAAATCGTAGCAAATGGTATTATAAATCGTTAGGGTTTTATCATTACCAGAGTTTAGATTATAAAATAAAAAAATCTCAGATTAAACCTTACTTAAATAGTAAAAACAAATACCTAAAATCTAATGCACTTATTGCGCTTATTGCGCTTTCGGATGAAAAATTTGACATCTTAAATAACTACACTAAAAAAATTCCTAGTGCAGATGAGATGAAAATTTTAGATTTAATTTATCAAAAAAAATCAGTAATTCCAGAGACTATAAACAATTGGTTGGATAGTAGTAATAGTTCTATAGTTGTATTAGCAATTAAAGTAATTGTTAGATATCGAGAACCTCTTTCTACATCAAAAATAAGTTATTTATTATTGCATCCCGATAAAATCGTAAGAAAAGAAACTATATTGGCCATTAGAGAATTACTAATCGTTGATGCCAATGATATTTTGATAACCCATTATAAAAAAGAACCCGATTTTAGAAATAAAATATCAATACTAAAAACACTAGGCGTTATTGGGGATACTAAAGCTAAAGATTTTGCAATTAAACTATTATCTGAAGAAAAAAATATTGATTTAAAGTTTCACATTGTAAGTTGCATAAATAAAATTGATACTACGTACTTTAATTATTTCAACTCTCAAGATGAAATAGAAAATGATATGATTGGTAAAATGGTATTACACGTAAATAATCCCTATTTAAATTGAATACTTTAGAAAACATAATCAGAAAGTTTGAAATTTTTTCAGCCTTTTATTCCGTAAGCTATATAACCATCTATCTCATATTGGGTATATTGTCCTATTTAGCTATAAAAAGCTATTACAACTCAAAATACTATTTACATAAAGATGTTCTTATAAAATCTAATCATACTTTAGGTGTTTCTATCATTGCACCAGCATACAATGAAGCATGTAATATCGTATATAATGTAAAATCATTATTGCTACAAGATTATCCAAAATTTGAAATCATTATCATTAATGACGGAAGTACAGATAATACACTTCAAAAACTAATAGATGAATTTAATTTAATAAAAGTTGATTTTTTCTATCAAGAAAAAATAAAAACAAGACCCGTAAAAGCACATTATAAATCTACCAATCCTATTTATGCAAAACTTCTTATCATAGATAAAGAAAATGGAAAAAGTAAGGCCGATGCATCTAATGCAGGAATAAATTCTGCCAGATATTCTTTGTTTATATGTACAGATGTAGATTGTATTTTAAGAAAAGACACTGTTGCAATGCTTGCAAAACCATTTGTAGAAAACACTAGAAAAGTAATTGCAACTGGAGCAGCGATAAGAATCTCAAACTCTTGTGAGTTTAAAGACGGAATGCTTTATAAATCGCATTATCCAGACAACTTTTTTGCTCGTTTTCAAGAGTTAGAATACATTCGTTCCTTCCTTTTTGGACGAATGGCATGGAGCAGAACAAATTGTTTATTACTTGTTTCTGGAGGTTTAGGAATGTTCGACAAAGCAACAGTAATTGAAGCTGGTGGTTATTGGCACAAATCTTTGGGTGAAGATATGGAGCTTATTACCAGAATGAGAAGATTAATGCACGAAAAAAAGGAAGATTTCTTAATAAAATACATACCCGAATCTCTTTGCTGGACAGAAGTTCCTTCAGACAGTACTATTTTCTTACGACAAAGAGTTCGCTGGGCAAGAGGACTAATTCAAACACTTTATTTACATCGAAAAATGTTTCTGAATCCTAAATATGGAAGAACAGGTTTGGTTACGATTCCTCACTATTTTGTTTTCGAATTTTTTGTTCCAATATTAGAACTTTTAGGACTTATCGTGTTAACTCTAGACATAATTTTCTTTAGTGTAAATTATGAATTCTTACTCATAGTTTCACTATTTGTATACTTTTTTTATACAACACTAACCCTAATTTCTATATATTTAGATCAGTTAATACATAAACAATATTCAAGCATAAAAGAGATTAGAAACTTAATATTTATGGTGTTTTTAGAACCTTTCTTATATCATCCCATAAATGTTTTTGCCTCACTAAAAGGATATTGGTATTTTCTTACTAACAAAGAAAAAACCTGGGGAACCATGACAAGACAAGGATTTACTAATCCAAAAGACGAAATATGAAGCTAAAAACAAAAATAGTTGTACTACTTAGTTTATTTATAAACCTGTGTATTTTTGCTCAAAGAATAGACACCGATAGTTTATTAGTAAAAACACATTATGAAATAAATACTACAAGAGATTACCCCAAAGCAATAAAACTAGCTCAATTAGGAATAAAAAAAGCGCCTAATTATTTAGATTTTCATTTGGCTTTAGGACGCACCTATATGTTGACTAAGCAAGTAGATAGTTCTCGATATTATCTTAGTCATGTTATTACTAAAAATCCAAAATATAAAGAAGCTTTCATTTATTTAACAAAGCTCGAAATTGATCAAAACAACCCTGTTGATGCAACAATTACAGTCGATAATGCTATAAAATTATACCCCGAAGATAAAGATTTTGAATTATTAAAACTTCAAGTAATCTATTCTGAAAACGACGACGAAAAAGCGATACACTATCTAGAGCTACTCGTAGCAAAATATCCAGACGACAAAAAACTAAAACAACAGTTAGTAGAACTCAAAACAAAAACCAGTTCAGATCGTGTAGGAGTTAGTTATAACTATACAACTTTTAGTCGGTATGGTTATGGTCCTTGGCATCTAGTGAGTTTACAATATGCCCGAGAAAGAAATAAATTATCACTAATAGGTCGAGTAAATTTTGTAGATAGACGCTCTTTTGGAAGTAGTATAAACTCTGGTTTGCAATATGAACTTGAAGCGTATCACAAAATAAATAGAAAATCCTATTCGTATGCAGATTTTGCTGTTAGTGAGGGACAAGTTTTTCCAAAATTGAGATTGGCCTACTCCTATTTTCGCAATTTAGGCAACAGTTGGGAAGGCGATGCAGGTATACGATACACAAAAACTGATGATAGTGATATATATGCAGCTGTTCTTGGTGTAGGAAAATATGTTGGCCCGTATTGGCTTAATTTAAGAACTTTTTTAAGTTTTAATGACAGTAAATCTTATCCATCATTAACAGCAACAGCAAGATATTATTTGGATACAAAATACGATTACGTAACCGCATCTCTTGGATATGGGACTTCTCCCGAAGATAGAAATACCCTTCTTGTTTTTCAAGACAGGTTAACCTTTCATTCTTACCGAATTGGGGCAGGATATCACAAATTATTTGGCGAACATTATGTTACTGGATTTCATGCCACATTTAATAGACAAGAATATAAATTAGATACTTTCCAGAATGAATATAATTTATTCGTATCATTACAATATAAATTCTAAAAACTAAAGCCAAAAGAAAATGAAGAAAATATTAGTTATAGAAGACGATAAAATCATCAATAATATTATAGAATTCCTTTTAAAAAAGGAAGGCTATTTAATTGAAGTGGCTAAAGACGGAAATGAAGGATTCGAAAAAATAAATGCAAACCAACCAGATCTAATCATTACAGATATTATGCTACCGTATAAATCTGGTCTTGAAGTAACTTCTTATGTAAAAGAACATTATCCTAAAATTCCCATCATTATAGTTTCTGCACTCGGCAAAGAAGATTTAACCATTATTGAAGCCTTCAAATTAGGAGCCGATGATCTAGTCGCCAAACCATTTAACCCAATCGAATTAATTCTTAGAGTAAAACGTTTGTTGTTGTAAATAGGCGCTAAGGTTCTGAGGTGCAAAGTTGCAAAGGTTTTTTGAGTATCGTTATACACCATTTTGTCATGCTGAGGCACGAAGAATCTCCGTATAATTAGCAAATTTACTTGATGAGATGCTTCCTTCGTCAGCATGACAACTTTACGGGAGTATACTGTATTTTTTATTCCAGTTAATTGAAGTAGTAAATGGTATATCTAACAAAATGATACTCTTTTATTTTTATTACCTTTGCACCTTTGTACCTTTGTATCTCTGAACCTAAACAAATGATTTACCACGACACCATAGTTGCTCTTGCCACGCCATCTGGCGCTGGAGCCATTGCAGTAATTAGACTTTCTGGTCCAGAAGCTATTACAATCGCTTCGGAAGTATTTCAATCGGTTTCAGGGAAAGATATTGCAAAACAAAAATCACACACGTTACATCTAGGTCATATTGTCGATGGTACTAAAGTCTTAGATCAAGTCTTGTTGTCTATTTTTAAAGGGGCAAATTCGTATACAGGCGAAAGCACGATTGAGATTTCGTGTCACGGTTCTACTTATATTCAGCAACAAATCATACAATTAGTACTCCGTAAAGGCTGTCGCATGGCACAAGCAGGAGAATTTACCTTGCGTTCGTTCCTAAACGGAAAAATGGACTTATCGCAAGCCGAAGCCGTTGCCGATTTAATCTCATCCGATAACGAAGCAGCACATCAGATTGCGATGCAACAAATGCGTGGTGGTTTCAGCAACGAAATCGCTAAACTTCGAGAAGAACTACTCAACTTTGCATCACTTATAGAACTCGAATTGGATTTTGCCGAAGAAGATGTCGAATTTGCCGACAGAACTCAATTTAACGAGTTACTGAATCGAATAGAATTTGTACTCAAACGACTAATCGATTCGTTTGCTGTAGGAAACGTAATCAAAAACGGAATTCCTGTCGCGATTGTGGGTGAACCTAATGTTGGGAAATCGACTTTATTAAATGCTTTGCTTAATGAAGAACGCGCCATTGTATCGGAAATTGCAGGAACTACAAGAGATACGATTGAAGACGAATTAGTCATTGGCGGAATCGGTTTCCGTTTTATAGATACTGCCGGAATCCGAGAAACAAAAGATATTATTGAAAGCATCGGAATTAAGAAAACGTTCGAAAAAATAGAACAAGCGCAGGTTGTTTTATTTTTAATTGATAGTTTACAATTGATAATTGACAATGAGAATAAGTTAAAAATAGAAATTGAGAAAATAAAAAATCAGTTCCCGCTGAAACCATTAGTTGTGGTTATTAATAAAATTGACTCTCTAAACAAGGAACAAAAAGAATTACTTGCTACGAAATTATCAATTATCAATTATCCATTATTAATTAAAATTTCTGCCAAAGAAAACATTGGTGTCGATGAACTTAAAAATCAATTACTATCCTTTGTAAATACTGGAGCTTTACGCAATAACGAAACTATTGTGACTAATACCAGACATTACGATTCACTTCTCAAAGCACTCGAAGAAATTCAGAAAGTAAAATTCGGCTTGCAAACTCATTTGCCGTCAGACTTAATGGCGATAGATATTAAACAAGCTTTATACTATTTTGGAGAAATTACTGGGCAAGTCACTAACGATGAGCTTTTAGGAAATATTTTTGCCAATTTTTGCATCGGAAAATAAAACTGTTTTTACGGATACAAAGTTGCTGATTTACCACTAATTATTGATTATTCTAAAATAGAACAAATCGAGTCAAAAGTCATCGAAATTTTAACTCTAAAACCTAGAACCTTAATTTTATAATCACTTTTCAGTAGAGCAGATACGGGACAGTTAAAAGATGATTCTTCATTAACAATGCCAACAAGTATTTTTAAAAATTTTGCAGGAAACAGATAAATAGCTACATTATTTATATATCCTAGTTACATAGAATCTAAAAATGCGGTGAATAATCAACTTATTCACCGCATTTTTTACAGAGAATAATTCGTATATTTACCGCATAACAAAAAAAACAATGGCAATCTACATTCATCAGCTCAAAAATTGGCCTCAATTTTATTGGAATGAGCAAGAATTTATCACGTTATTAAGTGAAGTATGCCACTTGCAAGGCAAACTTATGGGCAAAGCGGAATTATTAGGTTTCGAATTAAAAGACGAAGCCAATTTAGAAACCTTGATTCAAGATGTACTGCAAACTTCTGAAATAGAAGGAGAAATATTAAATCCTGAACTCGTTCGTTCCTCAATTGCAACAAGACTTGGGTTAGAGTATTCTGGTTTAGAACAATCCGACAGACACGTAGATGGAATTGTAGAATTAATGATAGATGCCACTCAAAACGATAACAAAATATTGACCGAGGAACGTTTGTTTAGTTGGCATGCAGCATTATTCCCAACAGGAAGAAGTGGTATGCATAAAATTGAAGTCGCCAATTGGCGTTCTGGTGCTATGCAAGTAGTTTCAGGGGGAATGGGTCGGGAAATAGTACATTATGAAGCTCCAAAAGCAGCGCAATTAACATCAGAAATGAAACAATTCATTTACTGGTATAATAGCGAACAAAATATAGAATCATTACTAAAAGCCGCCGTAGCGCACCTGTGGTTTATAACCATACATCCATTTGACGATGGAAATGGGCGAATTGCCCGAGCAATAACAGATATGCAACTTTCAAAATCCGATGGTATAAATCAAAGATTTTACAGCATGTCTACTGAAATAAACAAACAGAAAAAAAGTTATTATACGATTCTAGAACAAACTCAAAAGGGTGAACTAGACATCACCGAATGGATTATTTGGTTTTTAGAATGCTTAAAAAACAGTATTCTTCATTCAAGTATAATTGTTGACAAAGTAGTTAAAAAGCATCATTTTTGGGTCAAAAACGCAAGCTTAATAAGTAATGAACGCCAACAAAAAATACTCAATAAATTGATGGATAATTTTGATGGCAATTTAAATACTAGCAAATGGGCTAAGATGACCAAAACATCACCAGATACCGCCCTTAGAGATATAACTGATTTAGTAAATAAAGGTATCTTGGTTAAAGCCAATTCAGGAGGAAGAAGTACACATTATATTTTAAAAGACAGCTTTTAGAATAAAAAAATGCGGTGAATAATCAATTTATTCACCGCATTAATTAGTATTGAAACATTTGTGTTTTGTTTTCCAACAAATTCGAATACTTTACTTTACTATCCTGTCACATAACAAAAAAAAAAAATGAAGGGGAAATAAAACTGTTTTTTTAAGAACGTGGTTTAGACAAACCTCTGTCGTACATAATAATACTTCCAGCCACGGCTACGTTTAAACTCAATTCTGATTTAAATTTTACTACATGATGGCATTTATCCATTGCTTTTTTAGACAAGCCATGGTCTTCGGCACCCAATAAATACACACAACGTCTTGGATGTTCGAAGGTTTCTAAATCAGACGCATTTTCATCTAATTCGACACCCACCAATCGGGCTCCTTTGGGTAAGTTGTCAAAAAAAGCTTCAAAAGTATCGTAATGAAAATACGGAATTGCTTTTACCGCATCATGCGTATCACAGGCTTGTTTGGCATATCGATTACCGATAGTGAATATAAAAGTAGCACCTAAATTTTGAGCCGATCGCCACAAAACACCCAAATTTTCGGGCGTTTTACCGTTTTGTATCCCAATCCCAAAGTATTCGTTTATAAAGTTATCATTCATAAAGACAAAAGTACAAACTGTACGTACATAAGTCAATTTTTTATTGAGCCGAAAGGAAGATCCAGTATTGGTCTATTTTTTTGTGATTCCTAATAAAGAAACCCCAAAATCATGAAAATTATAAAATCTGGCACAGGGCTATTAGAACGGAATAAATTAAAAAATAACCTAAAAAAAAGGTTGCAAAATTTTTAAAATAATTTTTTTGCAACACTTGTCATTGCGAGTTCTGATAACTAACTATCGGAACGATAACTATTATAAGTACGAAGCAATCTAACTGAATATAGTGATTGTGTAGGAGTTTTTTTTTCACTACGTTTGAGAATTATACTACAAAACATAAATAATGGCATTAAGCTGGAACGAAATTAAAGATAGAGCAGTTAAATTTTCTAAAGAATGGAAAGATACAACAAACGAAGAAGCTGACGCTAAACCTTTTCTTGATGCTTTTTTTGATGTTTTTGGAATTTCTCGTAAAAAAATTGGAACCTTTGAACATAGAGTAAAAAAGCTATCTGATGCAGATGGTTATATCGATTTACTTTGGAAAGGAACTATTTTAGTTGAAATGAAGAGTCGAGGTAAAAATCTTGATAAAGCTTTTCAACAAGCTATCGACTATACCCATGGTTTAAAACAAAACGAACTACCTAAATATGTTTTGGTTTGCGACTTTCATATTTTTAGACTTTATGATACAGAGGAACAAACTACATTACAATTTACTTTAGACGAATTAGTTTTAAATGTTCAAAGTTTTGGTTCTATTTTAGGTTATCAAAAGAAAACTTATAAAGAGCAAGACCCAGCCAACATAAAAGCTGCTGAATTGATGGGTAAACTTCACGACCGATTAGAAGAAATTGGATATGAAGGACATCCTCTAGAAGTTTATTTAGTTAGAATATTATTTTGCTTGTTTGCTGAAGACACTACCATTTTTGATAAACAACAGTTACAAGATTATATAGAAAATAGAACTGCCGAAGATGGAAGCGATTTAGCTTCTAAACTGCAAGAATTATTTCAGGTTTTAAATACAGCCAAAGACAAACGCTTTAAAAATCTTGACGAGCAATTGAACGACTTTCCGTATGTAAATGGAAAGTTATTTGAGGAAATTTTACCAATGGCAAGTTTTGACACCAAAATGCGCCAAGCCCTGTTAGAATGTTGTTACATCGATTGGAGTAAAATATCTCCTGCTATTTTTGGTTCAATGTTTCAAAGTGTTATGAATCCTAAAGAAAGACGAAATTTAGGAGCACATTATACTAGTGAAAGCAACATCTTAAAATTAATTAAACCTTTATTTTTAGATGAACTTTGGGCAGAATTTGAAACTGTAAAAGGAAACAAAAACAAGCTTCCGGAATTCCATAAAAAAATTAGTCAATTAAAATTCTTAGACCCTGCTTGTGGTTGTGGTAACTTCTTGGTTATTACCTATAGAGAATTACGTTTATTAGAATTAGAAGTTTTACGTGCCACATACAAATCTGGACAAGGGGTTTTAGATATTCGTGAGATTATTT
>NZ_JAYSSZ010000003.1:0-17914 GCF_043720215.1 Flavobacterium sp.
TGACTGCTGATGAAGTAGAAAAATACATCAACCAAGTCGCTTTTTCAGGTGCTGAGGAGTTTTTAGACAAATACAAAGATTCTGCCAAAGATTCAGGTATTATTGGTCATTTTGGTTTAGGCTTTTATTCGGCTTTTATGGTTGCGGAAAAAGTTGAAATCATTACAAAATCGTATAAAGATGAACCAGCAGCGCATTGGACTTGCGATGGAAGCCCTGAATTTACTTTAACTTCGGCTCATAAAACCACTCGTGGAACTGAAATCATCTTACACATTGCTGAAGATTCTTTAGAATTTTTAGAAGATTCTAAAATTTCTGGTTTATTAAATAAGTATAATAAATTCATGCCAATTCCAATTAAATTTGGAACTAGAACAGAGAAAATCGAACAGAAAAAAGGAGAAGAAGTTGCTCCCGAAGATAAAGATAATATTTTTACAGAAGTAGAAGTTGACAATATCATTAACAATCCAAATCCAGCTTGGACAAAGCAACCAACGGATTTGACTGATGCCGATTACAAAGATTTTTACCGTGAGGTTTATCCAATGCAGTTTGAAGAACCTTTGTTTCATATTCATTTGAATGTAGATTATCCTTTCAACCTAACTGGAATCTTGTATTTTCCAAAATTGGGTTCCGATTTACAAATTCAAAAAGACAAAATTCAGTTGTACCAAAATCAGGTTTATGTAACCGATAATGTAGAAGGAATTGTTCCAGAATTTTTGATGATGCTTCGTGGTGTAGTAGATTCGCCAGATATTCCGTTGAATGTTTCTCGTTCTGGATTACAAGCCGATGGCGCTGTTAAGAAAATATCAAACTATATTACTCGTAAAGTTGCCGATAAACTAAAAGCTTTATTTACAGAAAACCGTGAAGATTTCGAACAAAAATGGAATGATATAAAAATCGTTTTAGAGTACGGAATGCTTTCAGAAGAGAAATTTTACGAAAAAGCAGGTGCTTTTGTTTTGTATCCAACGGTAGATGGTAAATATTTTACTTTGGAAGAGCTAAAAGAAAACCTTGCAGCAAACCAAACCAACAAAGACGGAAAATTAGTTGTTTTATACGCAGGAAATAAGGAAGCACAACATTCTTATATAGAAATTGCCAAAGACAAAGGTTACGAAGTTTTGTTGTTAGATTCTCCTATTATCTCGCATTTAATTCAAAAAAATGAAGGTGATAACCCCGATATGACTTTCGTTCGTGTGGATTCAGATCATATCGACAATTTGATTAAGAAAGAAGAAACAGCGATTTCTAAATTATCGGACGAGGAAAAAGAAAGTCTAAAAACTTCTTTAGAAGCCTTTATACCGAAAGCATACTCTGTACAACTAGAAGCTTTAGATAGTAATGCTTCGCCGTTTATTATTACACAACCAGAATTTATGCGTCGTATGAAAGAGATGAGCCAATCTGGTGGTGGTAGTATGTTTGGCATGAGTCATATGCCAGAAATGTACAATTTGGTTGTAAATACAAATTCTGAATTAGCCACTTCAATTTTAAACAATAAAGACAAATCGACACAAGAAAACTTGGTAAAACAAGCTTTAGATTTGGCAAAATTATCTCAAAATTTACTAAAAGGAGAAGAATTAACTGCTTTTGTAAAGAGAAGCTTTGAGCTTATTAAGTAATTAGGCAAAAGACAAAACCTGTAAATGAAAAATTACAGGTTTTTTTAATTATTTTCGCAAAGTCTTATTTTTAATTAAAAATATAAAATGAAAAAAAAAACTTATATAATTATTCTATCTTTTCTATCAATCATTAGTTTTTACGCTCAAGAAAAAACGCCTTCTCAGAAATTAGAGATTTCAATAGACGGCAAAAATTTTGTTCTAAATGAAAATGACACCTTAAAATATGACAATAAATCTATCATTGTCAAATTATCAAAAAATTTAGATTTTAACTTTGGACGATTACACTTTAATTACCCAAAGCATTTTGCATTTCAAAATGAAAAAGATTTAGGTGTAAATATTTATTCTCTTGATGGTAATAGTTTTGTTATAACCTATTTTGCTTTTGAAATAGAAGTAAAATCAGAAGATATCATTAATGAAATGATTAAAAAATTTGGAAAGAAAAAATGCAAAACGTCTTCTAAAAAAATAATTTTAAATAATATCGAATTAGTTGGCACCAGAATAGACATTGATTTGTTAGACATAAAACTAACGTATGATATTTTTGAAATTGAAAATAAAGATCATAAAACAAATTTAATTTCATTTCAAGATTCTAAAAATCAGGACGGATCAGATTCCAAAGAAAGTATTGAAACACTAGATGTTATTAATAATACTTTTAAAATTATTAATTAATAAACTTTACAAGATTAAGTTAAATACTAATCTGCAAGTTCAAACTTGCAGGTTTTTTAGTTTGTAATAATTCCGCTATCTTCTTTTTTCTCTTTATTTAACAAATTAGGATCTTCTTTAGCTAATTTATTTTTAGTAGGGATTTTATAATTTAAAGTAAAACCAAATCTGCGTGTATCGTATTTACTTTCTAATAAAACTGTTGTTCCTACAGGATTAAATTCTTGTTTACTTGTATTTAAAACATCATCAAAATTTAATGAAACTGATAGTTGATCTTTCATGAATTTTTTCGAAAAACTCATATCTAAACTACTTCCGTAAGGTTTTTTGAAAACATAGTTAAAATAATTCCCACCTGTTGTTGTATAATTATAAGTGGCAACAAACTTAATTTCTTTTGGTAAAAGAATTTGTGACATTAAATTAAACATCCAAAAACCCTTAGTATCCAAATCTGGAAGTTGGTGTATTTGATAACTTGTATAAATATATAAAAAATTGATTTTATCTGGATTAACATCAAATTTTAAAGTTTCTTTGAGTCCTTTTGTAAACAACATATAGGGTAATGGAAATGCAAAATTAAAATTATGGATTTTTAATTCCGAAACATTAATGCTATTATTTGAAACACTATTATTATTTAGAATAACCTCATTTATGACTTTATTTTTTGCAACGCTCAGATTATATCCTAAAAAAGCATAATCGAAAGCGCTTATTTTTACTTCATAATTATCCAAGATAGTTGGTTGTAATTGCGGATTTCCTGAATAACTAACATTTTGATTTTGATAATTTGTATTGTTAGGATTTAGAGAAGAAGTACTTGGCAAACTAATTTTCTTATTATAATTTGCATTAAAAAATATTTGTGGTCCAAAATTATATTGCAAACTAGCATTTGGAAAAAATCGAAATTGTTTAAACGGAATTAAATCGGTTGTGTTTGTTTTTCCAGCAATTGTATAATCTTCGGCTCTACCACCTAAAATAAAATCGAATTTCTTATACGTCGATTGAAGTTCTAAATATCCTGCAGTTGTTCTTCGGGTATAATCTAAATTAGTTACTCCAGAATTTTTAGCTTCAAAAGACAAATCATCAATTAGAGTTCCTACGCTAATTTTTCCTTTGTCTAAAATATTTAATCCTTGAGAATAATCGATATTAAAATTTAAATAATCTTGCAAATAAGTATTATTTAAAACTGGAGCATTAAAAATATTTGAATCTAAATTGAAACCATTATCATTTCGAGCAAAATTAAATTTGAAATCCAATTTCTTGTTTTTATCATCAAATCTTCTCTGATAAGTAGCAACAGCGTCCTGTCTTATAATATTTGTTTTACTGGCATCATTAGAAGTAAAACCAAAACCACTTCCTCTAGTGTTTGCATCGTTATTATTATGATTCACATCATAATTAAGCAATAATCTGTCTTTTTTTAAATCGAAAGTCAAAGCAGATTTTGCGTAATAACTTCTCGTTGTTCTATCAGAATCGGTATCCGATAAATTAGTAACAATATTATTTTCATTTTTGGTAATATTAGACCACAAAGCACTTTCTCTATAGCTTTGCCCTACATTTAGTTGCCATCCAAAATATTTATTTTTTGCACTTAGTAACAAACTATTATTCACCCTTGACCGTAATTTATCATAAGTCGTAAAATTTAGTCCAGCACTATAAGTCGCACTCAAATAACTTTTTGCTTTTTTACTTGTAATTATATTAATGATTGCTCCCCCAGAAGTAGCCGGAAACTCGGCCCCAGGTTGCGTGATTACTTCAATTCTCTCAACAGCATTTGCTGGCATTCCTTCTAAAAAAGCATTAAGTTCGTTTGATGAAATATTAAGTGGTCTCCCATCCATATAAACGTCTAATTGTTTTCCTTGGTACATCATTCCGGCAACATCAGACAGAATTAAACCAGGTAATTTTTTTAATCCTTCCAGTACCGAACCAGAATTTAGATGTGATTGGCTTGCAAAATCAAAAATGGTTCTGTCGGCTTTTTGCTCAACTGCCTTTTTTTCCTTAGTTATAGAAACTTCAGTTAATTCAGTAGTTTTTTTGGGTGTTTCTTGTGCAGAAATTGAAAAAATTGAAAATAATAAAACGATGCAAAAGAAGAAATTTCTCATTAAGTAGGATATTTAATACAAAGGTTAGTCTCTAAAATAAAAAAAAGTTACAAATAATTAAACCTTTTCATAACTTCATAGTCTTATCAATAAACATTAAAAGACTATGAGAAAAATAACCACTATCCTATTTGTATTTCTAGGAATTACATTAGGTTTTGCACAAGAAAATGATGCGCCAGAATTTACTGGCGATAATTTTAGTTTAGAAGGCGCTCTAGCCATTTTTAAAAAATCGACTTCCTTAGAAGAATTCGAAAAACTCATTAACGAAGAAAATAATAATGTAAACAATCTCGATTTAAATAATGATGGCAACATCGATTATATAAGTGTAGATGATATTAAAGATAATGATACACATGTAATTGTCTTAAGTACTTATTTGAGTGAAAACGAAAAACAAGACATCGCAACAATTGGTATCGAAAAAACAGGAAATGAAGAAGCAACCCTGCAAATAGATGGTGATAACGAATTATATGCTGAAAATACTATTGTAGAACCTTTTGATACTCAAGAATCGATAGACAAATCTAAATCTGGCCCTGCTATGCCAGAGATTATTACAACAAATATCATGGTAAATGTTTGGTTTTGGCCAAGTGTTCGTTTTATTTATGCTCCAAGATATGTAGTTTGGGCTTCGCCACACCGTTGGGGATTTTATCCAAGATGGTGGAAACCATGGAAAGCTCATCACCACCATGTTTTTTATAAAAGATGTGCGCCGCATAGAGTGTATTTTCACAAAACTTCCGTTCGTCGTGTAGCGGTAGCCAGAAAAGTATATGCTCCAAAAAGACATTCATCTACATTGGTTGTTAAAAATCGTCGTGGAACAACGGTAATTCACAAAAACAAACGTGGTAATGTAAAAGCAGTAAAAGTTTCAAGACGAGGAAGACGCTAATCTTAAACTTCTCATGATGAACAATAACACACTTTGGTCGTTGCGATTGGGGTTTTCTAACCAACAATCTCAAACTATTGCGAGTTTGGGTTTGCAAAAATTTTTAGAAAAATCCTTTCAAGCAAAATACGATTCTCAAATTCCTACTTTTTTAGATGAAAGCCCAAAATCGTTTACAGAATTAAGGGAAATTCGTCAAAAAATAAAATCTGACCCAGACACTGCAAAAGAAATGCTCAAAAAAGAGGTGCAAGTTTCTAATGAGATGAAGGCTTGGTGGATTGAAAAAATGATGGCCAATGAGTTTCCGCTTCAAGAAAAAATGACCTGCTTCTGGCACAATCATTTTGTGTCTACATATCAGAAAGTGAAGGTGAATTATTGGATTTTTCAGCACAATCAGTTGCTGCGAGAAAATACTTTTGGTAATTTTAAAGAACTGACTAAAAAAGTTTTGAAAAGTAACGCTATGGTTCGTTATTTGGATAACGTAGATAACCGAAAAGATAAACTTAATGAAAATTTAAGTCGAGAATTATTAGAACTATTTACCCTCGGAATTGGAAATTATACCGAAAATGACATTAAAAATGGAGCTAAAGCTTTAGCCGGTTTGGGAATTGGCGAAAATGAAGCTCAGTATCGTCCTATTTTTGAAGACAATGATACTATAACTTATTTAGGCAAAACAGGAAAGTTTAAAGCCGATGATTTAGTAGATATTATTTTCGAGCAAAAAAACACGCCTTATTTTATTACACAAAAAATACTGAAATGGTTTATTTACGACAATCCATCGGCTGAATTAGTTACTTATTATGGTGATTATTTTAAGAAAATGAACTTCGAAATCAAACCTTTATTAACTAAAATTTTTACCGAAGAATTTACTAAAAAAACAGCGGGTTCAAAAATAAAAAATCCGTTAGAATATAGTTTACAACTTATGTCGGAATTGCATATCGAATTAGAAAATCCAAAAATATTAGTTTTATTTCTTCGAGAACAAGGAATAGATTTATTTAATCAACCGAATGTAAAAGGTTGGATTGGCGGAAATTCGTGGCTTACCTCACAAGTATATTTGCAACGAAATAATGTTGCTGATTTGTTTTGTAGTGGTCGAACTATTAATAGAAATATGTTTAAAGCCGAAGAAAAAGACAATAAAATGATGTTTCAGAAAACAAACATTAAACTCGATTGGAATAAAAAAGGGAACAACAAACAAATCATTACCGAATTAAAAGACAGATTGTTATTTGAAGTTGACGATAACACACAACAAGATTTCGAAAAAATATTAAAATATGATTTCGATTCTACAACTGAAGGTTCTGAAAATGCAGTTTTACGATTGTTTAATACCATGGTAAAAACTCCTGAATACCAACTTATTTAATACTAAAAATCATGAACAGAAGAAACTTTCTCTCACTTACAGGAACTTTTACTGGTGGTGCTTTATTATTACCTGATTTTTTGTTTGCTTTTGGTTCTCAACAAAATCTAGTTATTGGCGAACAATGTTTGGTTTTTGTACAATTAAATGGTGGAAATGATGGTTTAAATACATTTGTTCCGTTCGAAAATCCTTTGTATTATGATTTACGTCCTAAGATTGCCTTATCAAAAAATGAAGTAATTAGTGCTATACGAGGAATGGCTTTTCATCCTGCATTAAAAAGTTTTGCAAAAATGCAACAAAACGGTGATTTGGCTGTGATTCAAAATGTGGGTTATCCAGAACCAATTCGTTCCCATTTTCGCAGTCAGGAAATTTGGCAAACAGGCTCGGCTTCAAATCAGTATTTAGATGATGGTTGGTTGGGGCGCTATTTAGACTTGCAATGCAAAGAACACCAACCAACAGCTGGAATAAATTTAGATTCGATAGACAATTTAGCTTTAAAAGGACAAGAACCTAATTCGATTACCGTAAAAGATCCGAATAGATTTAAAACCAATAAAGACAATGATGATTCTGTTCAATTATCTACTAATCCGCAGTTGGATTTTGTTCGAAAAATTGCCAATTCAGTTACCGAAGGCTCGGACGAAATTCAGAAAGCATTAGCAAAATCAACATCGGAAGTGAGTTATCCAAAAACGGGTTTGTCTAAAAATTTAGAATGGATTGCAAGATTAATAAAAGGAAATTTGAATTCGAAAGTGTATTATACTTCCCTCGGAGGATTCGATACACACGACAATCAATTGGCCATTCACAATAACAAACTCTCTGAATTGAACGATGCAATTTTTAGCTTTTATACTAATTTAAAAAACGCCAAGCTCATGCAAAATGTAACTATTGTTGTTTTTTCTGAGTTTGGTCGCCGTGTAAAAGACAATGGTAAAGGAACCGATCACGGAACGGCTGCGCCTATGTTTATTATTGGCGGAAGCAACAAAGGAAAAGTGATGGGAAACAACCCAAATCTTTCGGATTTAGACCAAGGCGATTTAAAATACGAAACCGATTTTAGAAGTGTATATGCTTCCTTATTACAATGTAAATTAAATTTTGAGGCTTCAAAAATTGGAATTCAAAACAAGAAATTAGAAGGTTTGTTTTAAAAAAGACAGTAAAAATCATTGTTTTTTACTTAAATTTCTTTAGCTAAAGCTGAAAATAATTTTTCTATTTCTAAAGGCTTCCAAAGAATTCCATTAAATAAATGTGCATTTTCTTTATCTTCTTTTGTCATCACATCAGCTGTGACTGCAAAAATAGGTGTATTATTATTTAGATTTTTACTTGTTCGAATAAGCGTTGTAGCTTCGAAACCATTCATTTCTGGCATGTGAATATCCATTAAGATAAAATCATATTTTTTTTGCTTGGCTAATTCAAAAGCTTCTATTCCATTTATAGCATGATCTGTAATTACACCCCAATTGGATAATAATTTTTTCATAAGTAAAGCATTCATCGGAGTATCCTCGGCAAGTAATGCTAGCTTGTCTTTTAGTTGATACGAATTAGCTTTTGCAGTAATTATTTCTCTATAAACTTTTCTTATTTTAAGTTCAAAATAAAACTCCGATCCTTTTGTTTCTTTACTTTTTACTTTAATTTCACTATTATGTAATTCAACTAATTTTTTAACAATAGCTAATCCAAGGCCTGTTCCGCCTTGTTTTCTAGTCATTATTGGTTTAATTTGTGAGAAACTCACAAAAATTTCTAACATATCACTTTCTGAAATTCCTTCTCCAGTATCTGTTACTTTAAATAATATTGTATCAAATTCATTTTCTTCTTTTAACAATTCAACTATAAAATCTACTTTGCCATAATCTGTGAATTTTATTGCATTGCTAATCAGATTACTAAGTATTTGTGATAGTTTTGTTTTGTCTAAAAGATAATTTTGATCTGATTTTAGGTTTGTTATTAGGTTTAAATTTAAATTTTTATTGTTTGCTAATCCTGAATGAAGATTTAGGATATCATCACATAATTCCGAAAGATTTATATTGTGCTTTTCTAATTTTGCTTTATTAGAATCTAACTTTGTAAAATCGAGAATGTCATTTACTATACTTATTAAATTATCCGAAGCAAATTGCAAGCTTTTTAGTAGTTTTTTACTTTCTCCATGAATTTGACTGTCCAGAATGGTTACTATCGTTGTTATTGCATTTAGAGGAGTACGTATCTCGTGACTCATGATAGAAAGAAATTCTTGTTTTAATCTTACGGATTCTTCTTCATCTGTATTCTTTTTTTCGATGGCAATTTGTTTCTCCTTTTGAAATAACGCTTCACTTTCTAAGACATTCATCTTATTAATTAAATCATAGTTTTCAATTACTTTAAGTGTTTGGGTATTTATAACAGATTCCTTCTCTTTCAGGTAATATTCTAAGTATTCTAGGGATTGTATATTGTCATTACTTTTTTTAAAAATTAAATACAATAAATAATAATTTTTAATTTTTATCATCGACATATTGTGACGGATAGTTAATTCTAATCCTTCTTGAGCAACTTTTTGAGCTTTCTCATACAAATCTAATTTTAAATATAAAACACCTAGTTTGTTTAAGCACATAGCTGCACCCATGTTTTCCCCCATTTTCCTGTGAGTTTCAACAGCTTCTAAAAAATCTAATTCAGCATTTTCTAAATCATCATTTTTAAAATAAATTTTTCCTCTACCATAAATTGCAAATGCATAACCACGAATGTCGTTTGTTTTTCTCTTTAACATAATAGAATATTCTATCATGTTCATTGCGATTTTTGTTTTTTCCCTTTTTAATAACAACCCAGAAAGATTATTGTAAACATTTGATTCTAAGTTATATTCCCCTATTTTCTTTGCAACTTTGATTGAGCTTTTGTATGATTTGAATGCATTATAAGAATCACCAATATATTCATAAATGGTTCCAATTGCTTTCTCTACTTTAGATTGATTGTATAAATCATTGTGCTTTTTATATAATTTAAGTGCATCTATAAGATAGACTAGACCAGCATGGTAATTATTGGTTTTATAGTAAACACTTCCTATATTATATTTTGCATCTGCAATTCCTATATCATCATTTAGTTGAGTAAAATATACAATTGCTTCTTCGGATTTTTTGTTAGATTGATCAAAATCACTAATAATCATAAAATACAAAGAAAGCTGATTCAAACTTTTTCCTATTAATGATTTATCACCTATATTTCTACTAATTTGAAGGGCAATTTCGGCAGTTTCAATACTTTTAGGTAAATTATTAATTCTACCAGAATAGGAATCTTTTAAAAGCTGAATTACTTTATTTTTTTCTGATAAAACGTTAATATTCATAAAGTTTGCATTTTTTTTAAAAAACCTATTCTCAAATATATAAATTTAATTTAACATAAAACTTGTAACAGATAAATCATGATTTTTAATTAAAGAATTTAAATTCGAAGTTAGAATCATATGAACTAAAATTAGCCTTATCTTTGCCCGCTTTTTAAAATTTATATAATGACAAATAATAGTGTACTAAAAGGGGTTTTTCTTGTAGGATTAGGCGCAACGAGCTACGGTATGTTGGCAACTTTTGTAAAACTGGCTTATTCCCACACAGGAATTACTGGCAATCCTTTTACACCTGCTGAAGTAATTTCAGCTCAATTTATTATAGGAATTATTGCTATTCTTATGATAAATGCTTTTCAAAAAGCAAAAAAAGGAACCGAAGTGGTTAAAGCCTCTTCAAATAACATAAAACAACTAATGATTGCTGGAACCTCGACAGGATTAACCAGTATATTTTATTATTTAGCGGTAAAATACATTCCAGTTTCTATAGGAATTGTTTTACTAATGCAAACCGTTTGGATGGGTGTTTTATTAGAGATTTTTTTAGAAAAAAAGATGCCTTCTAAAATAAAAATTGCGGCAGTTTTCGTAGTATTATTTGGAACTGCATTAGCTACAAACTTAATACAAACCAAAATAGAATTAGATTGGCGAGGTATTGTTCTTGGGCTTTTAGCTGCAGCTTCATTTACCACAACGATGTTTACTGCAAATCGTGTAGCTACTAATATTTCTTCGGCACAACGTAGTTTATATATGCTTTTAGGTGGTGCAATTATTGTTTTTATTTTTGCTGTTTTCACACAAACAACTTCATTTAATTATGATATTTTTTACAAATGGGGAATTCTTCTAGCGCTTTTTGGGACAGTAATTCCGCCTATGTTAATGAATGCTGGTTTTCCGCTAACAGGAATTGGATTGGGAAGTATTGTTTCGGCTCTAGAACTTCCGGTTTCGGTAATGATGGCTTATTTTATTTTGAACGAAACCGTTGTTCTCACACAATGGATAGGAATTATTCTAATTATTCTTGCCATTGTGATTATGAATATTCAATTTGAAAAAAAATAATAAAAATTTAACTTATTTAATACTTTTTTAGGTAAATTCGTAATAAATAATTTTAATTATGAATTTACCTTGGCATTTATACCTAATGGCTTTACTTTATATTCTAGCTGGTTTTAATCATTTTAGGAATCCAAGACTGTATATAAAAATCATTCCTCCATATTTTTCAAATCCTAAACTATTAAACTCACTAAGCGGTCTTGCTGAAATAATTTTGGGGGTTTTTCTTTGTTTACCTTTCACATCAAAATTTGCTTCTTGGGGAATTATAGCATTACTAATCGCTATTTTCCCTGCTAACTTATATATGTACAAAAATGATAATGCAAGTTTAGGTTTATCCAAAACGATGCGATTATTGAGATTGCCGTTACAACTTGTCTTAATATTTTGGGCATATTTATATACTTGATAAATAAATTATTAAACAAAAAAATACTATTTAATGAAAAGGGATAATGATTATCATTGTTTTTTTTTTATTTTTGAAGTATGAATTCTCTATTTCCAGAAGAAAAAATAACATTCAACCTTACCGATGCGGAAATTGAATATTATCCTAATTTCTTTTCTTCGGCGAAAGCCAATGAACTTTTTCTAAAACTTCAAAATGAAATTCCTTGGCAGCAGGACAGTATAACTGTTTATGGAAAAAACCATCTTCAACCAAGATTAACAGCACTTTATGGCAACGAAGGAAAATCGTATGGTTATTCAAATATTATAATGCAACCACATGCTTGGTCACCACTAATTGTATTTATAAAAGAAGAAGTAGAGAAAGTTTCTAATGAAAATTTTACGACAGTATTGCTAAACTTATATCGTGATGGTCAAGATAGCAATGGTTGGCATGCTGATAATGAAAAGGAATTGGGTCGAAATCCTATAATTGCTTCGGTAAGTTTTGGAGCCGAAAGAGTTTTTCAGTTAAAACACAATAAGCTCGAATTAAAGCAGAATATTGTTTTGCAACACGGAAGTTTATTAATTATGAAAGGGAGTACGCAACATTTTTGGAAACATCAAATTCCGAAAACAAAAAAAGAAATCGAACCTAGAATAAATCTAACTTTTAGAATTATCAAATAGTTTTTTTGCTAAATTTGATAAAATATTTCTTTATGAATGAAATTGTAGCTTATTTTCAAAAAATACCTTCTGCACATAGAAGTTTTATAATCATTGGTGGTATTACACTTTTTTGGATTATCGAAAACGGATTTCCCCTTTTTAAATTTCAATACAACAAATGGCAACACGCTAGTATTAATATCTTTTTTACCATAACCACAATTATCATCAATTTTACGTTAGCATTTATACTATTCAAAAGTTCTGTTTGGGTTACCGAAAAAGAGTTTGGAATTTTGCATTGGTTGTCTATAAAATCACTTTTATTACAAGCTATAATTGGATTATTGTTAATGGATTTAATAGGTGCTTACTCTGCTCATTACGTGCAACATAAAACAAAAATATTATGGCGTTTTCACCTCATACATCACACAGACACTTGGATAGATACGACCTCAGCAAACCGACATCATCCAGGCGAAAGTGTTATTCGCTTTATTTTTACAACGCTTGCCGTTATAATTGTAGGTGCGCCAATCTGGTTGTTTTTCTTATACCAAACGACCTCCGTTTTTTTGTCACAGTTTAATCATGCAAATTTAAATTTACCAAAAAAAATAGATACAATCATTAGTTATTTTATAGTTTCGCCAAATATGCATAAAGTCCATCATCATTATGTTTTACCTTATACTGATAGTAATTATGGTAATATTTTCTCGATCTGGGACAGGCTATTTGGTACTTTTTTAATACTTCCCATGGATGAAATTATTTATGGCGTAGACACTCATATGAATCCTGAAGAACACAATAAATTATTGAGTTTACTGAAAATTCCGTTCAAATCGTATCGATCTCCTAGTATTGAAGCAAAAAAATAGTATTTTTTTTAAATCATTAAAAAAAATTTACTAATATTGGAATAGAATTTGTAACCATTTAAAAAAAATAAACTGAATTGTTTTTAAAGTAATGAAAAAAAGTAAAAGCATTGAATTGAGTTGGGATGACACTCAAAAATTAATTACATTGGCGAATGAAGAAAGAAATCCTTTCGAAATCATCAAGAAAGAACTTGGCATAGAAGAAAAACAAGTTCTTGAAATTATGAAAAAAAAGTTGCCCGCAGACAAATTTGAAATTTGGAAAAAGAAAGCTAATGCCGGAAAACCAAAACCAAAGCAAATTAAGATTGATGAATTTGATGATGATTTAGATGGTAAATACTATATAAAAAATAAATTTGATTAATTTTTAGATATAAAAAATACAGAATCCGTTTCATAAATTTGAAGCGGATTTTTTTTGTTATATTTGGGAATAGCTTTCTTGTATATTAGAAACTAAGGAATATTTTAAGAGTTGTGTGCTATTTTTAACGACCTAAAAAACATGAAGAAATCTATTTATAATATGATATTAATATTCTTATCTGTTATTTTATTAACTGCTTGTGAAAATTATAATCCAATATTTAAACCCAGATTTAAAGTTAGTAATGATTTGGTATATTCTAAAATTCAAAAAATAATAAAAGTTAAAGATATTCACATTGAAGGATATAAAATTAGAGTAGATGACACTATACATATTAGCCTTATTATCCGACTTATAAACCCAATAAAATTACCCAAAAATGAAGATTCACTAAAACTTACTCAAAAGGATGTTGCTAAAGAAACTAAAAGTCTATTGAAAAATCCATTACAATTTAAAATATACAATATTATATTTATTCAAAGAGATACAGTTAAAGGAATTATGGGAAGGGTGACGTCTGAACGTAGCCTTACACATCAAGAATTTTCTGTAAAAGAATTATAAAACAACGACCAGCGAATTAAGTAAATCTTTAAAAAATTTAATTTTACTTCCTCACACAACACCTAAAAACAAAAATTATACAAACCTAAATTCCTTATTTAGAACATCTAAATAATATAAAATCATAGTAGTTGAATATTTTACGTGTTTTTAGAATATAATCTGTTTTTTTACTAAATTAGCCGAAATAATTATTCTATAATGGGGTTAGATATTCAAAGCGAAATCGATATAGTGAAAGTAGCTTCTTCAAAAATTAATGAGGTAGATTTTGAGAATCTAACTTTTGGAAATGTTTTTACAGATCACATGCTTATTTGTGATTTTAAAGACGGAAAATGGGAAAAACCTATTATAAAAGCATACGAACCCTTTTTATTAGATCCTTCGGCTAAAGTTTTTCATTATGGCCAAGCCATTTTTGAAGGTATGAAAGCCTACAAAGACGATAACGATGACGTTTGGCTTTTTAGACCCGAAGAAAATTTAGACCGTTTCAATAAATCAGCAGTAAGAATGGCAATGCCTGAAGTTCCTGAGTTTATTTTTATTGATGGTTTAAAAGAAATTTTAAAAATAGATAAAGAATGGGTCAAGAAAGGTGTTGGAAACACTTTGTACATTCGCCCATTTATGATTGCAACTGGTACTGGCGTGATTGCACAACCATCTTCTCAGTATCGCTTTATGATTATTTTGTCGCCAGCAAAAGCCTATTATTCTGGTGAGGTAAAAGTAATTATTGCCGAACATTATAGTCGTGCCGCAAATGGAGGAATTGGAGCTGCAAAAGCGGCTGGAAATTATTCAGCACAGTTTTACCCAACACAATTGGCACACGATAAAGGTTTTCAACAAATTATTTGGACCGACGATGCAACGCATACAAAACTAGAAGAAGCAGGAACAATGAACGTTTTTTTTAGAATCGACAACACATTATATACAGCACCAACAAGCGAACGTATTCTAGATGGTGTGACTCGTAAAAGCATAATCGACTTAGCCAAACGAGAAGGAATTGAAGTAGATGTTCGTCCAATTTTAGTTTCTGAACTTGTAGAAGCTGCTAAAAATGGTTCATTAAAAGAAATTTTTGGAGCAGGAACTGCAGCTGTTATAAATCCTATAATTGGATTTTCTTGCCAAGATGTTTACTACGAATTACCACAATCAGAAAATTCAGTAGCATTAGATTTAAAACAAAAACTAACTAATATTCAGCACAAACTAGCTGAAGATACTTTTAGTTGGACAGTTAAAATTTAAGATTTTAGATTGCAGATTTTAGATTTCAAAATAATCTAAAATCTGCTTTTTTTTTACAAAATCTATTTGAACTTAAAAATCTCTTCAAAATTTGGTTTAAAATAATTTGGCCCTTTTAGCACTTTTCCGTCCTCACGGTAAATAGGTTTTCCGTCTTCGCCTAATTTACTCATATTACTTCGTTGAATTTCATCAAAAACAGATTCCATTTTATCTTGCAATCCGTGTTCTATGATTGTTCCGCACAAAATATAAAGCATATCACCTAGTGCATCGGCAATTTCTACAAGATCATTATTAGTAACCGCTTCAAGGTATTCTTCGTTTTCTTCTTTCATCAAATTAAAACGAAGCAAATTTTTATTCTCGCCTAAATCTCCTGTTGGCAAAGTATTTATTCCGAGTCCAAAAGCTGAATGAAACTCATGAACAGATTTTATTTGTTTTTGCATCTTTTATATTATTAATTTAGGCCGCAAATTATTAAAATGAAATTACAATTGATTATTTTTACAAAAAAATATTTATGTTTAGTCCTGGACAATTGATTTTTGCTGCCGTTTTTTCCATTTGTTTTATAATCGTTATGATTTTTTCATACAGAAAAGATTTAAAAATTCACAAACAGTATTACAGAGGAAGTTTATGGATATTAGTTGGTTTTCTATTATTTATTGGATTTTTATTTATAATTAAATCATTAATGAAAGAATAGTTAAAATACTGATTTATATTTAAATTTTATATATAATTTTTTCATAGTTTTACATTGTCTTCAATTTTATATAGATATGAGAATTGCAAAATACATTTTTTTACTACTACTTCTAGTTACAGCAACACTTTCGGTATTTGTTGCTACAAAAGACGGAACTTATTTTATCGAAAAAAGCAAAGTGATAAATGTTCCTCGAGCTACTGTATTTAGTTATGTTTCCGATTCAAAAAACTGGGAAACTTATAATCCTTGGAAGCAAGAAATAAATAAAGTAAAAATTCAACAAATTTTCGGAACAGATTCTATCACTAAAACTATTGCTATAAATGGTGTCGATTCTGAAATTCATATCAAGTTTAATGACACACTAAAAAACACAAAAATAACTTGGTCTACAAAAGGAAAATTAAGTTTTAAAGACAAATTTCTTAGCATAATAAACAAAGGAACTCATAATGATTTTGCTGAAATGTTTGACAAAGGCCTTACTGATTTAAACACTGTTTTAACAACTGAAATTAATAGTTTTAACATAAAAATGAATGGTTTTGTAAATCGTGATACCATTTTTTATATTCAAAGACCTGTAAGTTGCAAAATAGAAGAGTTACCTGCAAAAATTAAAAACGTACTTCCCAAACTTAAGCAACTACTAACAGCAACAAATACGGCACAAAAAGGAGACCCATTTATTATTTATCATTCTAAAGACAGCTTAAATAATAAAATTACATTTTCGATTGCTATTCCAACTAAATATAAGATTTTTACATCATCAGAAAGTGATATTTATTCTGGTCAAACCAATCCATTTCAAGCTGTAAAAGCAACAGTAACTGGTAATTACAACCACAAAAAAGAAGCAATAGATAAAATTTTTGAGTTTATGTCTCAAAATAGACTGGAACAAAGTGACCGTCACAAAATAGTTGAAATTATACCTGTAAATAGTTCAACTGAGAAATTTGCGTCAAAATGGATTACCGAGATTTATATTCCCGTAAGACCAAAAAAGACAACCATTAGGGTAAAACCTGTAAAAAGAGACACACTAAATACTATTATTGAAAGTAATTTTAAGAATCCTACGAATCCGTAAAAATTCTTACTTTAATAAATATCTAATCACAGTTTCTGCAGCATGCAACCCGAAAAGCCCTGGCATATAACTGTTTGTGCCATAAAATGATTTTTTGTAATTAGATCCATCAGTCATTTTTAGGCTAGTCTCATCTTGTATTTCTGATGAAGAAACAACTTTTAGTTTGTCAATTTTTACAGCTTTTAATCTTTTTCTGATGGTTTTTGCTAGCATACAATTTGTAGCTTGTGTAATACAAGAAACCTTTACTTTGGCAGCTTCCATTTTTCCGCCAGCACCCATTGACGAAATAATTTTTACATGTTTGCGTTTGGCAGCAATAATCAAATTTAGTTTTGGTGTCACACTATCTATGCAATCTAGAACATAATCAAATTCATCAGAAACAATTTTGAAAGCTCTTTCTGGCGAAAGAAATTCTTGAACTCTAGTCAGTTTTAGTTCAGGATTTATATCCATCAATCTATCACCAACAACCGTTATTTTGGGTTGCCCAACAGTAGAATGCAAGGCTGGCAATTGTCGGTTTATATTAGTAATATCTACCACATCACCATCTACAATAGTCATTTTTCCTACACCTGCACGAACTAGGAATTCAGCA
>NZ_JAYSSZ010000004.1:0-6142 GCF_043720215.1 Flavobacterium sp.
ATAATGTATTGCCATATTTTATTTTACTTGAATTCTAAATAATTTATTCTCTTCTAAAAAACCTTCTAGAACATCATTAGGATTTACTTTAGCAACTCCTGCTGGCGTTCCAGTAAAAATAATATCGCCAATTTTTAAGGTGAAATATTGGGAAACATATGCGATTAACTCATCTATTTTCCACAACATATTTGCTGTATTTCCTTTTTGAACTGTTTCTCCATTGTTGGTTAATTCAAATTTAAGATTTTCTAGCGAATTAAAAACTTTTATCGATATAAAGTCACCTATAACCGCTGAACCGTCAAAAGCTTTTGCTTTTTCCCAAGGTAAACCTTTGTCTTTTAGTTTTTGTTGTAAATCACGAGCTGTAAAATCTATTCCAACACTGATTTCGTCATAGTATTTATGTGCAAACTTGGCATCGATATATTTTCCAACTTTATTTATACGAACAATAACTTCTATTTCGTGGTGAATATCATCAGAAAATTCAGGAATTACAAATGGATGTTGCTTGAGTAATACTGCCGAATCTGGTTTTAGAAAAACTACAGGTTCCGTTGGACGTTCGTTTTGTAATTCGGCAATGTGTTCGGTATAATTTCTACCTATACAGATTATTTTCATTTTTCTTTGAGGTTCTGAAGTTCTAAGAAACTAAGGACCTGAGCTACATAGCACCTCAACACCTTAGGCCTTATTACTTTACTTTGTGTTTAACTTTCTTAACTTAATAGCTGTTAAAACTTTTTTAGTATATAACGGGAAGTCGGCATTTTGAATCCAACTAAAATAACCTGGTTCGGTTTCTAAAACCTTATCTACTTTTGCCCCTTTGTGTTTTCCGAAGGTAAAAATCTCTTCGTTATCCTTATCAAAAGCTATCATTCCTGCAAAATCAGCGATTTTTTTTCTGGTTGTGAATTCAGAAAGCGATTTCATGTCGTTTTCTAATTCCGGATATCGATCTAGTTGCGCTTTTAGAATTTCGTATGTTGCCATCGTATCTGCTTCTGCAGAATGTGCGTTTTCTAAAGGTTTTCCTGTATAAAATTTTAGAGCAGCACTTAAAGTACGCTCTTCCATTTTATGAAAAACAGTTTGAACATCGACAGAAACTCTTCCTTTCATATCAAAATCGACTCCAGCACGAAGTAATTCTTCTGCTAATAATGGAATGTCAAAACGATCAGAGTTAAATCCTGCTAAATCTGAATCTTTTATCATATTATAAACTTGCGAAGCCAATTCATTGAAAGTTGGTTCATTAGCTACTTTTTCGTCTGTTATTCCGTGCACTGCCGTAGTTTGTGCGGGAATTGGAATGGTAGGATTTACCAACCATGTTTTGCTTTCTTTGTTTCCGTTTGGAAAAACTTTAAATACTGATATTTCTACAATTCTATCTTTTCCTATATCGATTCCTGTGGTTTCGAGATCGAAAAAGCAGATTGGGCGGGTTAATTTGAGTTCCATTTAGTTTGTTTGTATTCTTACAAATGTAATTGTTAGATTTTAATTGCCCTAATTTTTTTAACAACGAATTATAGGTTTTTTTTGACCACGGACGAGAAGTATAAAAAACGGATCGCGAATTAAATAAAATATAAAATTAATGGTAAAGATTCCTTACTAGCCCTGATTACTTCACTGTACTTTTATTTTCAGAGGAGTTCAGTGAACTTCGTTTACAGTGAAAATCCTTTTTTGAGGCTTTTGCTTCGCCTGTTCGCTATTGCTCGGGTCGCCGAAAAAAAGATTGTAACGGAAAGCAGGATTGGCTCCTAAAAAAAAAAGCGACTCAAAATTTGAATCGCTTAATTATAATTGTTTATTTATTTTAAAAATCTCTATTTACATCAAATGCTTCAAGATAATCTGCAACGCGTTTTACGAAGCTTCCTCCTAATGCACCATCTACAACTCGGTGATCATATGAGTGCGAAAGGAACATTTTTTGACGAATTCCGATAAAATCACCTTCTGGAGTTTCGATAACTGCTGGTACTTTTCTGATAGCTCCAAGTGCTAAAATTCCTACTTGTGGCTGGTTGATAATTGGTGTTCCGAAAACTGAACCAAAAGTCCCCACATTTGTCACGGTATACGTTCCGCCTTGCGTATCGTCTGGTTTTAATTTTCCTGCTTTTGCACGATTTCCTAAATCGTTTACCGCTTTTGCCATGCCTACCAAGTTTAATTGGTCCGCATTTTTTATAACTGGAACGATTAAGTTTCCGTTTGGTAAAGCTGCTGCCATTCCTAGATTAATGTTTTTCTTTTTGATGATATAATCACCATCTACTGAGATATTCATTCCTGGAAAATCTTTTAAAGCTTTTGCAACCGCTTCCATCATAATTGGTGTAAAAGTTAGCTTTTCGCCTTCTCTTTTTTCGAAAGCATCTTTAACTTTATTTCTCCATTTTACTATATTTGTCACATCGACTTCGATAAACGATTGTACGTGTGCCGATGTTTGTACAGATGCAACCATGTAACCAGAAATTAGCTTACGCATTCTGTCCATTTCAACGATTTCATCACCTCCATTTACAGAAACCGGAGCTGCCTTTTGTGCTACTGGAGCTACATTTTGAGTTGCAACAACTGGAGCAGTCCCGATAGCTATCGGGGCAACAGCAGGCTGATTTCCTCTATTTTTTATATAATTTAAAATATCTTCTTTAGTAATTCTTCCGTCTTTTCCAGAACCTTTGATGCTTTCTAGTTCAGCTACTGAAACACCTTCCTCTTTAGCGATATTTTTAACTAATGGAGAAAAGAATTTATCTGAATCTGAAAAATTAGCTGGCGCTGAAACTGAGTCTTTCGCTCCCGAAGTTTCGGGATCTACAGTCTTAGTAACTTCTGCAACAGCAACTGGAGTTACTTCTTGTTTTGCTACGACAACATCTCCGCCTTCAGTTTCGATAATGGCAATAGTTTGTCCTACTTGAACTAAATCATCTTTGTTAAATAATTGTTCTACCAAAATCCCTGAAACTTCACTAGGAACTTCGCTATCTACTTTGTCGGTAGCAATTTCTAGAACGGCTTCGTCCATTTCGATTTTGTCGCCAACTTGTTTTAACCAATTTGTGATAGTTGCTTCTGCAACGCTTTCTCCCATTTTTGGAAGTTTCAATTCAAATCTTGCCATATTGTTTGCCTAAAAGGTTTTTTGGTTTTGATGATGCAAAAATAATAAATTTAACACTAATTTCACGAATTAACAGCAATTAAAAAAAAATTGAAATCTAGTTTTTAAAATCTGATATTAAAATTACTTCTCCGCGATCATTACTGCTATTGCTACCAATAAGAAAATCAGTCGTTTGCGGAAGTATTTTGAAAGTATGGTTTTTATTTTTTTTCGACTGCATTGTTTGAATTATTTCTTTAAAATTGATATAATTGTTATCAAATACGAATTCAAAAGCCATTTTTTTAGATAAATTTTGCGAATAGTTCATATTCAAAACTCCTTTTTTAGCAAGAAAAACGTCCTTTTTAAATTCCGTTTGAAGCTTTACTTTTACTAATTCATTATCTGAAATTAAAACATAGCTTTCAGGAGCTACCCTTGCATTTTGTTTGCCTTGAAACATCTTGATAAATGAGAAAATAAGGATTCCTATTTTCATAAATAGAGAAAAGAAAACCGATCCCGAAGCTTCGGGATTAAAATGTTTTTTATAGAAGAAATTCATTGCTTCCTGAAAGCGTTTCATATACGTTCCGTCCTTAATTGTGCTTTCGCCTTTGTAGTGAATTACAGTTGTTTCGTGAAAATAATAGTTTGATTTTCCTTTTTGCAAAACCATATAACTCAAATCGATATCATCAGAATACATGAAACATTTTTCGTCGAAACCGCCAACTTCGAGATACAATTCTCGCTTCATAATCATAAAAGCACCAACCAAAATATCGACTTTTCCTGTTTCGTTTTCCTGCAAATGTTGTGCATAATATTTTCCGAAATAATTTGAAAATTTATACAACCCGAAAATTTTAGTAAATGCTACAAACGGAGTGGGTACGCCTCGTTTGCTTTCTGGTAAGAAATTTCCAGTTCCGTCTATAAGTTTGCATCCTACGATTCCTAAATTTTTTTGCCTTTCGGCGAAAGCCAAGATTTTTGTAAAAGTATCTTCGGCAACAACTGTATCTGGATTAAGAATACAAACATATTCTCCTTTTGCTTGTGAAACTCCTATATTATTCCCTTTTGGAAAACCTGAATTTTCATTGTTTTCGATGAGTTTTATGTTTGAAAAACGCTGTTTCATCATTTCGCAGCTCTCATCGGAAGAATTATTATCGATTACAATAATTTCTGCATCAATAGTTTCAAGTGCTTTTTGAACACTTAAAACGCAAAGTTCGAGAAAATAACGAACATTATAATTAAGAATGATAACTGATAGTTGCATTTGACAAATATAAATTACTTTTGCAAAAAATTACTCTTGTGAATTACTTATCTGTAGAAAATATTTCTAAGTCTTTTGGTGAACGAACTTTGTTCGATAAAATTTCTTTTGGAATAAACAAAGACCAAAAAATTGCCTTCATTGCCAAAAATGGTTCTGGAAAAACCACTATCATGAATATCCTGAATGGTATTGATGATCCTGATACAGGGCAAGTTGTGATTCGTAAAGATATTCGAATGGCTTTTTTGTCTCAAAATCATAATTTACAAGACGAATTAACTATCGAAGAAAGTATTTTTGCTTCAGATAATGAAACGCTTAAAATAATTGAAGCTTATGAAAAAGCATTAGAAAACCCAGAAGACGAAGAGGCTTATCAAAAAGCTTTCGACGGAATGGACCAACACAATGCTTGGGATTTTGAAACACAATACAAGCAAATTTTATTCAAACTAAAATTAGAAGACTTTAAACTGAAAGTGAAAAATCTTTCGGGTGGTCAGAAAAAACGTTTGTCATTGGCTATTATTCTAATTAATCGTCCTGACCTATTAATTCTTGACGAACCTACGAATCATTTGGATTTAGAGATGATTGAATGGTTAGAAAGTTATTTTGCTAAAGAAAATATAACTTTGTTTATGGTAACGCACGACCGTTTCTTTTTGGAACGTGTTTGTAACGAAATTATAGAATTAGACAACGGAAAATTATACCAATACAAAGGAAATTACTCATATTATTTAGAGAAAAAAGAAGAACGCCTTATTTCCGAAAATGCTAGTGTAGACAAAGCCCAAAACTTATTTGTAAAAGAATTGGCTTGGATGCGTCGTCAACCAAAAGCAAGAACGACCAAATCTAAATCACGACAAGATGACTTTTATGTTATTAAAGAAAAAGCCGAAAGTCGCCGAAGAGAAAATGTAGTCGAGTTAGAGATTAATATGGAACGTATGGGAAGCAAGATTATCGAGCTTCACAAAGTTTCTAAAAAGTTTAATGACAAAGTTATTTTAGACGAATTTACTTTCGATTTTCAGCGTGGTGCCAGAATTGGTATCATTGGAAAAAACGGAACAGGAAAATCTACTTTTTTAAATTTGCTAACCAGTACAATACCAGCAGATAGTGGCAAAGTTGTGGTGGGTGATACCATAAAAATTGGTTATTACACGCAAAGCGGTATCAATCCAAAACCAGGACAACGCGTTATAGATATTATAAAAGAATACGGAGAATTTATTCCGCTTACGAAAGGAAAAATAATATCTGCCTCTCAATTGTTAGAGCGTTTTCTTTTTGACAGCAAAAAACAATACGATTATGTCGAAAAATTAAGTGGTGGTGAGCTAAAACGTTTGTATTTGTGTACGGTTTTGATTCAGAATCCTAACTTTTTGATTCTAGATGAACCAACCAATGATTTAGATATCGTTACATTGAATGTTTTAGAAAGTTTCCTTCTTGATTACCCTGGCTGTTTGCTTGTGGTTTCTCACGATCGTTATTTTATGGATAAAATTGTAGATCACTTATTTGTTTTTCGTGGTGAAGGAGAAATTGAAAATTTCCCAGGAAACTATTCAGATTTCCGTGCTTATGAAGACAGTGCCGATGTGGCTCAAAAAGAAGAAAACAAAGCCGAAAAGAAAGAATGGAAACAAAACAATCCGACAGGAAATTTGACTTTCAAC
>NZ_JAYSSZ010000005.1:0-17799 GCF_043720215.1 Flavobacterium sp.
CCCTGTATTCTTCATTGGAATAACAACCACTATGTTATTCTTTATAAAATCAAAAAAGGAAGTTACTATATATCTGACCCCGCACATGGTTTACTTGAATATAATGAAGCGGAATTTCTAAAATTCTGGATTGGAAATAATGCCAATTCAAATACTGAAGAAGGTGTTGCACTTTTACTAGAACCAACACCAAAATTCTATCAAAATGAATTTGAAAAGGAGGATAAAAAAGCATTCGGTTTTTCTCTATTATTCAAATACATATTTCCGTATAAATCGTTTGTAATTCAACTTATTATTGGATTGTTGGCTGGAAGTTTACTACAACTTATTTTTCCATTTCTTACTCAAAGTATTGTCGATGTTGGTGTTCAAAATCAGAATATCAACTTTATCTATTTGATATTATTTGCTCAATTGTTTTTGTTTTTTGGAAAAACAGCTTTAGAACTTATTAGAAGTTGGATATTGTTGCATCTTTCTACAAGGATAAATATTGCTTTGATTTCCGATTTTTTCATCAAGTTAATGAATTTACCTATTTCATTTTTTGATGTTCGTATGACTGGGGATATTATGCAACGTATTAACGACCACCATCGTATTGAAAGAATATTAACCACTTCATCACTAAACGTATTGTTTTCACTTATCAATATGTTTATCATGGGTGGTGTTTTAGCCTATTACAATTTAAAAATATTTGTAGTATTTTTTATTGGAAGTATTCTTTACTTCTTTTGGGTAATCTTGTTTTTAAAACGTCGTGAAGCATTAGATTACAAGCGTTTTGCAGAAGTTTCTCAAGAACAAAGCAAAGTAATTGAATTGATTAACGGAATGCAGGAAATAAAATTGCATAATGCCGAAAAGCAAAAACGTTGGGGCTGGGAATACATTCAAGCAAGCCTTTTTAAAGTTTCTATGAAAGGCTTGGTACTAGAACAAACACAAAATACAGGCTCTAATTTTATCAATGAATTAAAAAATATCATTATCATTTTCTTGTCTGCTAAATTGGTTATCGATGGGCAAATAACTTTAGGAATGATGCTTGCCATTAGTAGTATTGTAGGCAGTTTAAACGCTCCTGTTTTACAACTTATTAATTTTATTCGTGAAGCTCAAGATGCCAAAATATCATTAGCCCGTTTATCCGAAATACACGAAAAAGAAGACGAAATTCAACAAGAAGAAACACAATCGCACGAAATCCCAAAAGATGCTGATATTGTTATAAAAGATTTAAGTTTTAGATATATTGGTTCTGATATTCCCGTTTTAGAGGGTTTAAACTTAACTATTCCTGCTAATAAAGTTACTGCAATTGTTGGTACTAGCGGAAGCGGAAAAACGACTTTAATGAAATTATTATTGAAGTTTTATGAGCCGAATAGTGGAGAAATTGGGCTTAGACGTAAATCTGATGAGATTCCTCCTAACGTCGGAATGACAAATTTGAAGAACATTGCTCAAAAAACTTGGAGGTCGCACGTAGGAACTGTGATGCAAGAAGGTTATATATTTAATGATACTATTGCCAATAATATAGCTATTGGAGTTGATATCATCAATAAAGAACGATTGGTTTATGCTTCTGATGTGGCTAATATCTCAGCATTTATACAAAACTATCCATTGGGTTATAATACCAAAATTGGTATGGAGGGTATCGGAATGAGTACAGGGCAAAAACAACGTTTATTAATTGCTAGAGCCGTTTATAAAAATCCTGAAATGTTGTTTTTTGACGAAGCTACCTCTGCCCTTGATGCCAATAATGAAAAGGAAATTATGCAGAAGCTGGATATTTTCTTTAAAAATAAAACGGTTGTAGTTATTGCTCATCGATTGAGCACTGTTATGAATGCTGACCAAATTGTAGTTTTAGAAAAAGGGAAGATTGTTGAAATTGGTAATCATAACGAGTTAGTAAAATTGAAAGGTAGTTATTATGAATTGGTTCGTAATCAGTTGCAGTTAGGTAACTAAATTACGAATTAAAAATTACGAATTACGTCTTTGAACTACGCCCAAGATAATAGACGATTTTTTAACAATGAATGTTGAATTTTGAGTAACGAATTTTGAAATGGAAAATACAGAAATAGAATTAAGAAGTGAAGAAGTTCAAGAAATATTGACACGAGTGCCACATTGGATGATTCGTTGGGGTTCGGTTGTGGTTTTGTTAATTTTATTATCGCTTTTTTTTGTGTCGTGGTTGGTTAAATATCCTGATGTTATTACTACACAAATCGTAATAACGACCAATATTCCACCTGAAAAATTAGTTTCAAAAGTACCTGGTAAAATTGAAGCAATTCTAGTAATAGACAAAGCAACTGTTCTGAAAAATACACCGCTTGCAGTTATTGAAAATTCAGCTAATTATAATGATGTTTTTTTATTGAAAAGTATTGTTGATAGCATTGATATTGATAAAAACAAGTTTCCGTTTGAGAAATTAAAATCGGCGCAATTGGGAGAAATAGAAAGTTTCTTTGCTGTATTTCAAAAAGAAAGCATAGCCGATGATTTGAATACTAAATTACAACCGTACCAAGTGGAAGGAACGGCTCAAAGCTATGAAGCCATTCAGCTGAAAGAACGATTGAGTTTGTTAGAATCTCAAAAAAGCATCAATCAAAATGAATTAGTTTTACAGAAAAGTGATTTAGATCGTTATGAAGAATTATACACGAAAGGAATTATTGCTTCTCAAGAAATCGAGAAACAACGATTGACTTATTTACAATCTCAAAAGAATTATAAAGGTGTTTTAAGCACTATTTCTACTTTAAAATCATCATTAAACGAACTCAATAAAAATAGTAAAACAACCCAAATAAACGAAAATAAAGAAAATGTAAACTTGGAACGCAATGTAATTCAAGCTTTTTACGGACTTAAAAAAGCAATTAAAGATTGGGAGTTAAACTATGTTTTACGCTCGTCGATTGATGGAAAAGTTAGTTTCTTACAACTTTGGGCAGAAAATCAAACTGTAAATGCTGGCGATAATGTGTTTGCTGTAATTCCAACAAACGAAAGCGGTTATATTGGTAAAGTAAAAGCTCCTGCACAAAATTCTGGTAAAATAAAAATTGGTCAAACGGTTAATATCCGATTGGCAAATTATCCTGATAGAGAATTTGGAATAATTAAAGGTACTATAAATGCAATTTCTTTAACACCTGACAAAGATGGTAATTTATTGATTAATGTTTCGTTGCCGAAAGGATTAGAAACTTCATACAAAAAACAAATTATTTTCCAGCAAGAAATGTCAGGAACTGCCGACATAGTAACCGAAGATTTACGCTTGATTGAACGATTGTTGTATCAGTTTAGAGATATTTTTAAAAGATAGATTTAATACTGTTTTCATAGCACTTTACGATACGTTTTTTTGATTTTTAGGCTATATAATTTTATTACTTCCTTTTACATTTGATTGCTTTAATTTGAATTGATAAGATTGATAAGCAAAAAAAGAGGTAAACATTTTTTTATTTTACCGATTTATAAAAAACGGATTTATTAGGCTGTTTGAATGCAAAATGGAATGTATGATTTATTAATTTGCTTTATTATAGTGTGTTTTGGCTTGATTATTTTTTAAGAAAAAAACTAAATATGTTTGTGGTGAAATTTGGTTATCAATCTTATCAATTCAAAGGAATGAAAAAGGGTGCAAAATGCACCCTTAAACTTTATCAGTTGAATCTAATCTTTTAGCTCCTTATTTTTAAAATCTACTTCTTCATAACTGAACTCGTTAAGTGAATATACATATCCGTTTTTGGTGTTAAATCGAATAAAATTGTGTTTCTTTAGTGCTTTACCTAATTTGTTAATTGTTCCGTCTGTGATGTTTATTTTAGCTTTTTCGGCTAGTTTAGCTGCTATTTGTGAAGTATTTAGAAATGCGTTAGCATTTTCTCTTTCGCTTGGTTCAAACCAAGTCAAAAGCAGTTCTTCTTCTGGGCTTCGTAACTGGTATTGTTCATTATTTTCGGTAATAGATTTTATTTCCTCTTGGTCAAACCAAAATCTAAAACCACTTTTAAAAAGACACAAAGCTTGAGAAAAAGCTAAATTAATATCTACATCGTGTTGGTATTTTATGCCTTCCAACTCAAAACAAAGAAATCTACGACTTCCTGTACTGTCGTTCAAAAACTGTGCTGTATTGACACTTCCTGCAAACGATGCCCGTCTAGGCATTGTTTCGTTGTTGTGTCCGTAGGCTTTTCTCATTCTGATTTGGGTTTTTGTAATGATTTCTTTTAGTGATCCAATTTCGGAACGGTTAAGATTTTCTAATTCGTCCAAATTAATCAACATACATTCTGCCAGTTGAACCAGCGTATCTTTATTGTTTGGGTTTATGGTTCCGGAAAATAAATATTCTTTCAATTGTTTGGGCACAAGCTTTTCAACCCAAGTTGTTTTTCCTAATCCTTGTTTGCCACTAAATACAATAACGGTGTGATTTATAACTTTATCATCTAGCACACAACCCACCATTGCAACTAACCATTTTTTAAAACATTGTTGCCAAAGCTCCTGTTTTGTGGTGGTTATGGTGTTGGCTAATTGCGTGATGTAGTCCGTTTGTTCATCGTATTTAGGCAAATTATTAAAGTAATCATCAAATGGATTAAAGAGCTGACAGAAATCGGAATACAATAGATTTCGCAATGAAGAAAGGTTTGTTTTTATTCTTCCTTTCAGACATTCCCGAAGCATTGAGTTTTCAATGAAATCATTCATTACATTCCATTTCTTTTTACCAAAATACTGAAACTCCAATTTGCCCGAAACTATGTTATGACGAAAAATATATTTCCCAGATAAAAAGTTTTCGAGTTTGTCAATTTGCGTAACTCTCGGTTTCTCATCATCGTCGTCATCTTCATCGTCAGTATTCTTGCTAGTTTTTTTGTTTTGCTTTTCATTTTGATTAATTGCTTTTTCTGTTTTACCAAATTCTAAAATATTGCCGTAGGCACTCGTTACAGCTTGTGAAACTTCCTTATCATCAAAATTGAAATCGGTTTGAATGAAATTCAAAGCAATATCCATCGGTACTGCTTTTCGGTTCATATTACAGGCTAATTGATGCACAAATACATTGCGACTACCATTTGCATATTGTACTTTTTTTTCTGTGAATTTTATGCAATGATTGTAAATAGCTTCGTAATTGGTTTCGGTTATTGGGTCTTGGGTTTTGGGTTCTGGTTGTGTTTCGATTAAAGGCATTTCGACTTCGCTCAATGTGACAAAGGTTTTTGAATTCTCGTTTAGATATAAATTTTCATCAAAAGAATAAAAGCATAATCGAGTTATGTCTTTGCCAGATTTGTCAATTTCTAGTTTTAAAATACTCTCATAGTGTGCTTGAACCAATAAAAAAGCTTCCTTGTGATTGGCTTTGTCAGAATCTATTTTCACTAAAATTTTTAAACCGTTTCCTGATGGACTTATGAAACTGGCAAAAGTGAACTCACTTTGATTGGCCAAATGCGAAGCATTTTGCAAATCGATTTTACTTAATTTGTCAATGTCTAGAATAATACATTTTGAGTATTCTGTTAAAAATTCCAATTTTCGACCTCCAACAAACTTACCTGAAGGTGTGAATGCTGGAAGTGATTTTTTAGCTTTGTTGTATGCTTCTGTTTTGTTTTCGGCAAGTGATTTACGTAAGTAAACAATGCCCGGTTTATACTTTCCTGTTTTGATTTCTTCTAAAATTGTTGAAATTGTTTTGTGTTCTACAACCTCGTTGAAGTTCTTGAATATTGTTACCATAGAGATAGTGTTCAGTGGTCAGTTATTAGTGTTCAGTTTTGTTTTGTCTAAAAGTTTGCAGTCGCAAACTTCACAGGTTCCGTTGCAACTACTCATATTACCTTCCTTTAAAAGATTTGTTGTAATGCTCCGTAAGGAGTTTTTCAACATCAGAAAGTTTATAATAGATTTTGTTTCCCACTTGACTAAAAGAAATTTTACCTTCGTCTCTCCAGGTTTGAGCTGTTCGTTTTGAAATTTTCATCAGAAGTAGAAACTCTTGATTGTCAAGAAAGGTTTCTTTTTTCGGGTCTGCTTTGATTGAGATTTGAGATTGAATAGTGTCTAATTTGCTCATTAGATCTGTGAACTGGTCTTTTGTGAAGATAATTGCATCCATTTTTAAAGTTTTTAAATTGTTATGGTGCAAATGGAAGAAATATAAAAAAGTCGCATAGGTATTATTTAGTCTTATAAGACCAAATAGTTCGCTAGACTTTATGAATACTAGGAAGTTAAAATGTTAATTTTAGACAAAATGAGACTATAACCTAATTTTATTGTCATTATTAGGGTCTTTATCACATCTTGTTGGCGACAAATAAGTTCGGATTGTGTGTTGAGATAGTTCGTTTCCTTGCTCATCTAAATGGTTATCACAAATGAATTTAGTAATATCTTTAATTGAATGATTGATATATGATTTCCCACTAGATTTTGAAGAATACATCATTTGTTTGTAAACATCGGTTAAAATATTTATTGGTCCATTTATACGGATTTTGAAAGTTGGTTTTATTTCTGAATTTCCTTTTAAAATAGTTTCTTGTTTCTCTTTTTCAATATCTAAAAGTAATTTTCGTGTTGTTTGTAATCTCACTTTTAACTTTTCACATTGCAAATTGAATTCTCCAAGGTTACCGTTTTTTGAAATTATATCAGCTTCTTCATAATCAAATATTTCTTCCGTTAAAAAGATTATTTTTTCATTAAAACATTCTAATTTTTCTATTTGCAATTTTGTCTCGTGAAATGAGAAATATCTATCTTCGGTATCTGCATTGATTAACCTTTTTGGTGTATTCAATTTAGATTCTTTTACGCTCGAAGATTGAAGTTCTTTTCGTTTTGATTCGATTAGATTGAAAAGTTTGTTGTAGCGGCAAAGGCTTCTTTTTCCTGTAAATAAGTCTTCATTATTGGAAATCAACTCTTCGAAATGGTTTAACCAAAAAATAGGATTCTTAACCAAATTGGTTTGATAGCTTATAAAATCCGGATAATCTGTGTATGGAAGTTCGAAAACTTTTTGGATTAAAGCATCACAATAACTTTGTAAGTCAACTATATCGTCAAGAATTATATCAAAATTTAGGTCAATAGCTTTTAAAGAAATAACTGAAGTCATTTCTGAAAATGAAGCAATTTGAGAGTTGTATTCCATATAATTTTGATATTCTTTTTGTTTGTTTTTTGTAGCTTAAATTTGAACGTGTTTATCAAGTCTAAGCTCGGTTTTATTTATTACAGTTTTCATCCACCAAGCAACAAAAAATCATTAAAAACATCTTCGTTATTTTACGCTAAATTAGAAATTAAAAAAAATCCTTTATAAAAGGATTTCATAATGTTTTACTAATTTTTTAATGCGATTTTAACTACTTAAACACGTATTTATCAATAACGTGATTCATAATGTTTTAGTATTCTTATTTTTTAACAATTTAAAAGATATATTTATCAACCGCTTTATCCAATTCCTCACTTATTATTTTTGCATATATCTGAGTAGTACTGATGTCCTGATGTCCCATAAGTTTAGAAACGTGTTCAATTCGCATTCCGTTGTTTAATGCATTCGTAGCAAAACTGTGTCTTGACATATGAAAAGTTAACGGGACAGGTAATTTCATTTCTTTTCCTAAACGGTTTAAATGTATGTTACAAACTCTGTTTGCATTTTCTGTAACTTTATATCTAAATTCCTCATTCTTGAAGTACCCTTCTTTGTGTTTGATAATTGGAAATATAAAATCGTTTGGTTCTGGATTCTCTTTTTTGTATTTGTTCAAAATATCGATTGCTACCTTACCTATTTTAAACTGATGCTCTCTTCCTGTTTTTCGAATCTGTTTTATAATTCTGTTTTCTTCTTCATTAAAATGTTTGTACTGCAATTCGATAACATCACCAAAACGTAATCCACCTGCATAAATGGAAAAAACAAACATATCCCTAGCCAGTTCTAGTGATGTACCCGATTTTAAGTTTTTATTCAAAAGCTCTTCGATTTGATCTTTCTTTAAAAAAGTTCTTACCGATTTGCTTTTGGTTAATGTTAGCTTGCTAAACGGATACATATATTCCGGAATGATGTCTTCTTTGATTGCTTCTTTGAACATTATCGCCAAAATCATAATAGAGTATCTTTGGGTGGAAACTCCGTTTTTCATTACGTTGCTCAAATGGCTAATGTAGTCCAATAACACCGAAACCGTAATATCGTCAAAATAGACATCTCTCGTACCTAAATAGTTTTCGAATTTCTTGGTGTATATCAGATAACTTCTATGTGTACTAAATGCGAGATTGCCTTTGAGTTTTTCACATCTTTTATAAGCATAATCGAAAAAATTAGGTACTTCTTTTCCTTTTATGGCATCTTTTAATTTACTGATTGAGACGGTTTTTACCTTTCTTTCCATATCGGCAACCTGTGCTTCAGCATCAGCAATCTTTTGAGATAATGAGGCATTCATTCTCGCACTGTTTGGATGATTTTTCTTTACCTTCTGCTTTGCTTCATCCCACTCGTTCTCTTTGAGTTTAACGCCCGCAGTAATAAATTTCGTTTTTCTGTCTTTTATAATTCTGATGTACAAAGGGCTGTGTCCGGTTTGGTCAGCTTGGTGTTTTCTTAAAATTAGTTTAATTGATGCCATAATAGTTGCTATTTAAAAATGTTATACTATTTTTGTAAAGCAATGCAAAGGGGTGAAAGTACTGAAAAACAAGGAAATTCATTCGGATGCATCGTGGTACTAAGGTACAACAATAGGTACAACTAAACAAGTATTTTGTTGCGTTTTGATGCTTTATATTGTGCTTATGTTTTTTATAAAGTCAATAAACATAGCACTTTAAGTGCAAAAGGCAACTGGCGAAATTAATACGCAGATAACACTAATTAACACGAATTTTTATTAGTAAGTCTTAAAAAAATCGTGTAATGCTTTAACCTTTGAATTTACTGAACCCGAGCCTGAAAGTGTGAACTGGCAAAGCAATAAAAAATATGGAGTTTGTCATTCCGACGAAGGAGGAATCTCATAAATATAGTATCTAATGGGATTCCTCCTTCGTCGGAATGACAATATTGACTATAAATACTCCAGTATTTTCAAAGATTAAAAGGTATAATTTATGGTAATTTTTTTGAATTTAATCCGCCACTGAAAATTACTTTTTATGTTTCAAAATATAATCCTGAACTTCTTTTCGTTCCCAAATCACTGGAAATAATTTTTCGATAATGTTTCTTTTTTTGAAGTTTTGGCGTAAACCATTACTTAAATGAAAAATACCTTTTTCGGTTTCGTTTAGCATAAAGTACAAGCCAGCCAAACGATATTCGATTTCAAATTCTTCTGGAAAATGCTCGGAGGCTAATAATAAAGTTTGAATGCAAGCTTCAAATTCTCCTAGAAATTGTAACGTATCTGTCCATAACAACCAAGTTTCTAGTTGGTAATCACCACATTCTACAGCTTTTCGGTAACCATATTCTGCTTCTTCAAAAAGATTTAAATCTATATTTATGGCTGCAAAACGTTTCCAATATAATTTATTTTCACCATCTATTTGTATCGCTTTGTTTACGTAATACAATGCTTTTTGATAGTTTTTTTTACGGAAATAGAAATCAGTTATGGCAATCCAACCTTTGTCTAATAAAGGATCTTCGTGTACGGTTTGGTTATAAAACTTAATAGCTTCGACTTCGTTTCCTAATTTCTCATAACATTTTCCCATTCGCAATAAAGCGTAAGAAGTTGGGTCGTCTAGCTTGATGGTTTCGTTATAATTTTCGATAGCTTCTTCGTAACGTTTTAGGCGTTCGAGTGCTTTTGCTTTTTCCATAAAAGCACCTAAAAATTCATCGTCAATCAGTGTGGCATAATCGAAAGCAACCAACGAAGCTTCGTATTGTTTGAGTCCGTAGTTTAGTCTTCCTAATTGATGCCAAGCGATTTCGCTATACGGATTGGTGTCGATATATTTTGTAACATAATCGATAGCTTCTTTGTTTTGATCTAAAAATTCGAAACAATACACGACATTGTACAAGCTAGATTGTTCTTCTGGATCTTCCTCTAGACACAGAATAAAATTTTCTTTTGCCAATTCGAGATTGTCTAGAAAAAGATATTCCATCCCAATTAGGTTATAGACATCTGGTAAATCATCGGTATATTTTAAAGCTATTTTTAGGTATTCTACTGCTTTCTCGTGTTGGTTTCTTTTAGAACAAATGTTGGCTCTTTGTATGTATATTTCTTCGTTTGTAGGTTCGATGGCGTATAGCTCGTTGAGCATTTTTTCGGCAATGTCTAACTTGTCGTCATAGACAAGCATTTCTACCTGAACGAGTTTTAGTCCTGTAGATTTTGGGTGCTGCTCTAAGGCGAGTTTTAAGGCTTTTTTTGCCAAAGCAGGTTTGCCAATATCTAAATAATGGAGAATGATATCCTCGAATTCTTCTGAATCGAAAAACAAAATTTTATTTGTTTTAAGCATCGATTCAAATTTTGATAAGGATAAGTTTTGATCGTCTTCTTCTTGGCTCAAATACATGGTCGTTTCGTTTAAAGTTATCCAAAATAAAAATAGAACTTAAATAAGGAATGGGTTGCTTTTTTGTTTTTTGTTGTGAACAATTTAATTAACAGTTTTTAATTGATAATTGACAGTTGATAATTAATAATTTTTTAATTTGATGAATGAATGTTAAAATTTAAATTGAAGCCCTAGCCCTGAGTGAAACGAAAATCCTTTTTATTTTTTCTTTAAAAATAAAAAGATTGAAGTGTAAAGCAGGAATTAGCTTCAAAAAAAATTATCAATTATTAATTATCAATTGTTAACTCATTAAATGCTTCAATAATTATGCCACAACCGTCGGTAATCTCTTGATTTGAAATGGTTAATGGTGGCGTGATTCGAATGGCGCACCCTTCGAAGAGTAGCCAGAATAGGATTAAGCCTTTATCTTGACATTTGAAGATGATTTGGTTCGTTATTTCGGGGCTTTCTGTCATAATGGCAAGCATTAATCCTTCACCACGCACTTCTTTTATAAGTTTGTGCTGTAACAAGTTACGAAATAATTGTTCTTTCTGCAAGGTTTCTTGCATAATATTGGTTTCTACAAGTTCCTGCAATGTTGCTAAACATGCTGCAGCAATAACTGGATGACCTCCAAAAGTGGTAATATGTCCTAGTTTTGGGTCATGACTTAATAGATCCATATGGGCTTCGTTTGCTGTAAATGCGCCCACTGGCATGCCACCACCCATGCCTTTTCCCATTACAACGACATCAGGCACGACATCGTAATTTTGGAAACCAAATAGTTTTCCTGTACGACCAAAACCAGGTTGAATTTCGTCGAGAATCATGATGGCACCCACTTCGTCACAACGTTGTCGTACTTTTTTTAAGAAATTGTTTTCGGGACGAATAAATCCAGCACCACCTTGAATGGTTTCTAGGATTATTCCTGCGGTTTTAGTGGTTATTTTTTGAATATCGGCTTCGTTATTGAACGTGATAAAATCGACATCAGGAATGAGCGGACGAAATATTTGTTTGCGTTCTTCGAATCCCATCACGCTCATGGAACCCATCGTGTTACCGTGATACGCGTTATGACACGAAATAAGTTGACTTCTTCCTGTGATTCTTCTAGCTAGTTTTAATGCTCCTTCGATAGCTTCGGTTCCTGAATTGACTAAATAGGTTTTGTTTAGTTTTTTGGGCATGTTTTCTGCCAGCAATTTGCATAATTTGACTGCTGGATCTTGTGCATATTCGCCATACACCATGACGTGCATGTATTTGTCTAACTGATTAACAATAGCTTCTTTTACTCTTGGATGCTGGTGTCCTAAGGTGCAAGCGGAAACTCCTGCGACAAAATCTAAATATTTTTTGTTATTTGTGTCGTATATGTATGAGCCTATGGCATGCGAAACTTCCATACCTAATGGATATGGTGAAGTTTGTGCTTGGTATTTAAGGAAATCTTTGTTCATTTTTGTTTAATTTTCTCCTTCGTAGCAAAAATTATTGTAATAAGTAACCATTTGAGGAATATTCTCTGAATTGAATGTTCTATCTTTTAACTTTTTAATTATTATCTCACAATCAGAAAAATATCGATTCGCTCTTGCTTTAAAACTAAAAACAATATCCGTTGCATATTCTTCATTTAGTTTTTTTACATAAAATATTGTTGAAACCTCATAATGAGTATTTCCTGAAATGACTGAATTATTATGAAAAGTGCTATTAAAACTTCCTCCTCCATTAGCATCAAAACTTGGACTGAAACTTAAACTATTTTTTCTATATAAATTTACATTTCCTTCTTCTATAACTTCCATTAAAATCGGTTTAGAATATTTATCAGGTTTAATATATTCATGTTTCTCAGAATAACCATATCCTGAAAAAATTATCCCTTTTACAATATCATAACTCCACACATCTGGCTTTTCATCTAATGTTAGCTTAAAATAAATTTTATTTTTTTTTATTTCTCCAAAACCTTTAATGGTAGTGTTATCATTAAAAATTATGGTTGCTGAATTGCCTTCTTCTTGCCCAAAAGAAATATTTTGAATTAATAAAAAGAAAAGAATTAAAATTATTTTTTTCATAATTACTTTTTCTTCTTAATCACAACTTTCTTTTCCACTTTTAGCTTATCATATTCTAAAGTTTCTTTAGATGGTTCCATAGGAATATCGATGTCTTTAGATTTTGCTTTCGATTCTTTTTGCGCTTTGGCATCGAGTTCGAGTTCTTCTTTAGGAAAAATATCCTCTTTTGTTAGAATTTGTTCGTCGCCACGCCAAATAAATCCTTTTAGCTTTCTAGCATTTTCTGGAAGTTCTTCTTCGGGATAAATAATACCATCTACATTGGTGAAAAAAGTAATGGTTTCGATAGTATTTCCTTCTAAAATCATATTGATGCTACTGCTCACATTTTTGTTGATACCAATGAGTTCGTTTTTCTCATTTCTCATGTAAAAGATAACTTCAGTGTTTTTTACAACATCTACTTCATGCAATTTATTGTCTTTAAATTTTCCAAATAAATTTTGTCCTTTTACTTGGTTAAAACCTTCTCCAATAGTGTCTTTTGAAATAATAAACGCATTGTTTAGTACTTTTAGGGAATCTACTTTTTCGGTTTTAGCATCGGAAATAAGGTGCATAACGTCGCCAGTCATTTGGTTTTTTCCATTCCAAAGAATAGGCTTTCCTATCATTTGTGTTAAACCTACTTTTTGGTCATAATGAATAGAATCGCACTTACCACTCATGTCTTTTTTGAAAAATCGAGCATTGTTAGATCCACGAATAATTCGGTTTTGTGGTTTTCCTGTTACTAATAATTTTTTAGCATGAAAATAAACAGAATCTTTTTCGAATAAAGTGATTGCAACGGCCTTTTTAGTAATAAACATGGAGTCTTTTTGCTTATAAACTTCGGCATAATGTCCTTTTACCACAAAATGGTTGATGGTGTCGGTTACTTTGACATTGTTTTTTGCTCGGGCAAAATCTAGTTTTCGATCGTAATAAATATCATCACCTTCTATGAGTCGGTCTCTGTAGGTTATCTTTGATCCTTTTTGCAGTTTTCCTTCGTCTTTTTTAGTATCGTAAAAACCTTTAGTTGTATAAATTGTATTGGTTGCCGATGCGATGGTTGATGGGCCAAAAACATAGGCGTGACCTGAATTTGTATAATAATCTAAATGATTTGTTTTGATAGTTTGTCTAGGATTTGTTACTGTAACCGCATCTAGAAACTGAAATTTTTTCTGATTCAAATAATACCTTCCTGAATTACTTACTAGCGTATTTTCAGGATCACGAATAATTCCTTTTGAGTTATAATAAGCTTGTTGTGAATTTCTGTCAAAGTTTATGGTGTCAGTCGCTAATGTCATTTTTGGATCACGCATTACAACATTTCCAGTGGCGTAAGCAAACTTTGTGTTTCCGTTATATTCGGCATATTTACTATTCATATATAGTGTGTCGCCTTGAACCATGTTGACATTTCCAAATACTTTTACAAAGTTAGATTTGGTAAAATGATAGGCTTTGTTGCAAGTCATTCGAACACCTTCGTGAACGACAATTACATTTCCAGTAAGAACTATTGCTCCAGGCACTTCAGTTTCTGAAATGTCAAGAAAATCAGAATGTTCTATACGAATTAGTTTTGAGTCTTGTATCGAAGTGTTTCCAATAGCAACTTTCTTAATTTCTTGAGACCAAAGAGTTCCTGGATTCAAAAAGAGTATTAAAAAAGATAAAAAGAGATATGTTTTATTCAATGGAATGTAATTTTTGTCAAAAATAATGAAAATAAGAAATATATAATTTTTATTAAGAATTATTTATAATTACTCAATAATCATCTCTTTTAGTTTTTCTCGATACGCTTCTAGAATGTTTATTTTTGAAATAAATCCAAAGAATTTACCATATTTAATTACAGCAAGTGTATTTTGATTTGTGTTTTCAAATTTTTGCATAACAATTTCTATCCCATCGTCGTATTGTACAATGTCTATAGGTTGTTTTAAAATTTCTTTAATCGAAGTGTATTTTATTCTAAATGAATTAAAAACAGTGGATCGAATGTCATTAAAATCTACAATTCCAACTAATTTTTCTTTTTCGTCAAGTACAGGAAAAAGCTCTTGATTTGAAGTTGATAAATAGTCGACTAAATTTTCTAATGAATTCTCAATTGTAATAGTTTTTGCATCGGTTTTTATCAAGGCTAGAAAGTCTATACTTTGCAAAATATTTTTGTCTTTATCGCTTGTAAAAACCTCTCCTTTATCTGCAAGAGATTTTACATCCATAGAATGCTTTTCGAATCTTTTAGATACAGCAAAACTTATGGAAGATACTATCATAAGCGGAACCATCAGATTATAGCCGCCAGTAATTTCACCAATTAGAAAAATTGCTGTAAGTGGTGCATGAAATAATCCACTCAAAATTCCAGCCATACCTACAATGGTAAAATTTGCTATAGGTAGAGTATTGGAAATTCCTAAAAGATGTATCGCTTTTGCTACAAAAAAACCTAAATAAGAACCCACAAAAAGGGAAGGAGCAAAGTTGCCGCCATTACCACCACTTCCAAGGGTTAGTCCTGTTGCAAATGATTTTAATAAGGCTGTAATTCCAATGAAAGCAAGTAAAAGCCACTCGCTACTTTTGTAATTTTTTAGAACTGTATTCTCTAATAAAATTTCAGGATGATTGGTAGATAATGTTTTTATACTTTCATAACCTTCTCCAAAAAGCGTAGGAAAAAAGAAAATTAAGACAGCTAAAAGTGTAGCTCCAAACAATGCTTTTCGGTATGGTCTTTTCTTGAATTTATTAAAAAAATGTTCGACTCTTCTAAAATTTCTTGCATGATATACTGAAACAAAACCAGCCAATATGCCAAGTAAAATATAATATGGTGTATTATGAAAATTAAAATTCTGTTCTTGATTAAAGCTTAACAAGATATCACTACTTAATATCATTTGAGAAACTAAAGCGCCCGTTGCTGCGGATATCATAATAGGAATAAATGCCGAAATACTGACATCTGTTAGTACAACTTCAATAGCAAATAAAACGCCAGCAATAGGAGCATTGAAGGCAGCTCCAATTCCAGCGGCAACGCCACAGGCTAACAACAAAATTCTATCTTTTTGAGAGAGTTTGTATTTCTGAGCAAAATTAGAACCAAAAGCGGCACCAGTAATAACAATTGGGCTTTCTAATCCAGCTGAACCACCTAAGCCAACAGTTAATGAGCTTGTAATAATTTGAGCATACATTTGCTTTTTAGGAACAATTCCTCCTTTTTTTGCCACAGAATGTAATATATGAGAACTTCCTTTTTCTAATTTTCCATTAAGAAATCGTCTTACGACAAAAACGGTAAGCAGAATTCCTATAATAGGTAATATACTATTTGAGTATGATAATTTTAGATAAGCATTTAAATAATTAGCAAATAAAAATACATTGTGAGCAAAACTTTTTAAAACAATAACAGCTAAAGAGCATGAAATTGCTACAGCAACACAGGATAAATAAATAAAGTTTCTTTCTGATAAAATTTCTTTAGCTAAAAAAAAGAGACTTTCAAATCGACGAATTATTTTTCTTATGAATATTTGAATATTTGCTAAAATTCTGATAGACATTTTTGTTTTTGTATTGTAGAACTACAAAGATAGACTTTTAAATTTTGTTTGTTTTGAAGATGAAATAACTAAATCATAATTTGGAAGTTAAAACGAAGTATATTTGTTCTAAAGTTTTAAAACTAATGAAAATCACAAAATTATTTGCAGAATTTTTTGAAAACGAAAAGGCAAGCGGACTTTTTTTAATTTGTTGTACGATATTTTCATTAATTCTTGCTAATTCATCTTTTGGGATAGATTATTTACATTTTTGGCATATTAATTTGGCAGGAAATAGTATCCAGTATTGGATAAATGATGGTTTAATGACTATTTTCTTTTTGCTAATCGGGCTCGAATTAGAAAGGGAAATTTACCAAGGGGAATTATCTAATATAAAAGATGCTTTGCTGCCTATTTTTGGGGCTCTAGGAGGAATGCTTGTTCCTGCGGGTTTATTTTTAGTATTAAATTTCGGAACCCAAACACAATCGGGAGCTGGAATTCCAATGGCAACTGACATTGCTTTTGCATTAGCAATATTGTCACTTTTAGGTAATCGAGTTCCTGTATCGTTAAAAATATTTCTGACAGCACTAGCCGTTATTGATGATTTAGGAGCGATTTTAATTATTGCTATTTTCTATACTAAAACATTACTCTGGACAAATTTGATAATTGCAATGTGTGTTTTTGTAATTTTATTAATTTTTAATAGACTTAAAATAAGAAATTTAATTCCTTACATAATTGGAGGGATTGTTATGTGGTACTTTATGTTGCATTCTGGAGTTCACGCTACAATTACAGGTGTTTTATTGGCTTTTGCAATTCCATTTGGAAATGGAGATAAGAAATCAACATCTTATATTTTGCAACATTTTTTGCATAAACCAGTTGCTTTTTTTATACTTCCATTATTTGCATTAGCTAATACTGCAATAGTTTTACATTCGAATGTTGCCGAAGTATTAAAAGAGAATTATAGTTTAGGAATTGCTTTAGGGTTGATAATTGGAAAACCTTTAGGAATATTTTTTGTAAGCCTATTAGCGGTTTCTTTAGGAATTTGTAAACTTCCCTCTGACTTGAATTGGAAATCTATACTCGCTGTTGGATTTCTTGGAGGAATAGGTTTTACAATGTCAATTTTTATAACCTTGCTGGCTTTTGATACTGTTGAAATTGTAAATAATGCAAAATTTGTAATTTTACTCTCGTCTCTTATTGCAGGAATTATTGGGTATTTGAGTTTAAAATTAGTGTTAAAAAAGGATGTCATTCAAAACTAAGAGGCATAAAAAAACGCCTTGATTTCTCAAAGCGTTTGGGTTTTATTTAGTAATTGTCTGTTTCCTGTCAGGTCCAACAGAAACAATTTTTATAGGAACTTCAACTGCTGCTTCTATAAAATCGATGTAGTCTTTCAATTCTTTAGGTAACTCATTATAAGTAGTCATACCTGTCAAATCTGCTTTCCAACCTTT
>NZ_JAYSSZ010000006.1:0-6116 GCF_043720215.1 Flavobacterium sp.
TTATAGTTCTGACAATAATTAATATTTTTAGAGGACAAGAAAAAGCATATTAAATATGAATGAACTTGTTTCAATAATTACACCAACTTATAATTCTGCAAAATATATTGCTGAAACTATTCAATCTGTTCAAAACCAAACACATCGTAATTGGCAAATGATTATTGTTGACGATTGTTCTAAAGACGAAACGGTAGAAATCATTCAAAATTTTATGGATGAAGATTCTAGAATTCACCTTTTTCAATTAAATAAAAATTCGGGTGCTGCAAAAGCACGAAATTTCGGAATCGAGAAAGTTACAGGAAAATACATGACATTTCTAGATGCCGATGACATTTGGTTCGCAGACTTTATTGAAAACAGTATTAAAACTATAAATGAAAAAAAAATAAACTTTGTTTTTTCGTCATACAAACGTTCAAATGAAGAGTTAGAGTTTATATATTCGGACTTTATAGTCCCAGAAAAAGTAACGTATACAGACATTCTAAAAACCAATTCAATAAGTTGTCTCACAGCATTTATAAATGTAGAAGCGTTAGGAATAAAAAAAATGCCTGATGTTTTAAAACGTCAAGACATGGGATTATGGTTGCAATATCTTAAGGAAATTCCTTTTGCTTACGGAATTCAAGAACCAAAAGCTATCTACCGAATAAGAGAAAACTCATTGTCTAGAAACAAAAAAAACTTACTTAAATACCAATGGCAATTTTATAGAGAAGTAGAAAAAATAAGTTTTTTATCCTCTATTTACTACATGTTACATTGGATGTATAGAGGATTTATGAAATATAGAAACTAAATCATCGATTTAAACTGTTTTAGTTTACCACGATTACTTCTTTCTAAAGAGTTTTTTCTTGTAAAAATAAAATTTAGATTGGGTTCTAGATATAGCGAAATGGCCTTTTCTATTTTGCTTATTTGTTCTAAATCTAATTCTTTTTCACTTACATAATCAATCTCGAATGTATCGATTTTAGTTTGCTTGATGACAAATTCTTTTACATTTCCATCGTCTTCAATAATACTTTTTGTAACATAATAAAAAGTTAGTCCAGGAGATTTTTTGCCACTAGGTAAAATTGCCACATCGTTTGTACGACCAATTAATTGTTTAAGAATTGGTTTTTGTAACGTGCTTTTTTCGTCTAGAATTCCAATATCGCCAATATCATATCTAATAAAAGGATGTGCTTTGTTGTATAATGATGTTATAACAACTCTGCCTTCTTTACCATAAGGCAAAACAGTATTGTCTTCATCTAAAATTTCTACAAATAGTGTTTCGGAATTTATTTGCCATTCTCCATTTTGATTTTGAAAAGCAATTAAATCAAGCTCAGAAGCACCATATTCATTCACAATTGGGATTCCAAATTGTCTTTCCATTAGTATTTTATCTTCATCAAAAAGCATTTCGGAAGTTACCATACAAACTTTAAGCGTTGGGCATATTTCTTTTAAAACAATATTTTTGGATTGCAAAAACTTAGCAAACAAAACAACTGAACTCGTGTATCCATTTATATAATCGAATTTTTTAGTTTTAAATTTCACCAACACTTTTTCTAAAACCACATTAGACAAATCGAAAATTGTAAAACGATATCGGTTACTCAAAAAATCTTTAATTCTTTCTTTTTTATTACCAATAAAATCTAAAGGAATCCCGTAAAAACGAGCTTGAAAAGAGGTATTGAAATTTATTTTGTACCAGCCAAATCGATGTATAATTGAAGCCCAAGTAATAGCATGACAGTATTTGTCTTTAGCAAAAATAAAAGGATCTCCACTAGAACCAGAAGTTTTATTTACAAATACAGATTTTGTTGTATACTCTTTTGAAAGTCTTTCAGACAAAGGTTTTTGAAGATTTTTTTTAGTAAGAATTGGTAAATCATCCCAAGTAGTACTGTTTTTTGAAGCTACTAATTCCTTATAAAATGAATTATTTTTAAGATGATAGTCAACTATTTCTCGTTTTTTATTTTCAATAAAGACACGATGTTCTTCTTCGGAGAATGAAATAATTTTATCAAATTCAGATTTAGCCTTCACAATTGGAAAACCATTTAATTTGAGTGTTAAATCGAATAATTTGAACATTAAATCATATTTTCATCAAAAATAATAAAACAAACTTCATTTCCATTAATTTTTTTACTGCAAACCCTTTTAGCAAAACTTAAAAGAACCTATTTTTGCATAACAAACAAACACAACTACACAATGACAATTTTATTACTTGGTTCTGGCGGAAGAGAACATGCTTTAGCTTGGAAAATGTTACAATCTTCAAAATGTTCTACACTTTTTGTAGCACCAGGAAACGCTGGAACAGCTCAAATAGCAACAAACATAAATTTAAACATTCTAGATTTTGAAGCTATCAAAGCATTTGTAATAGAAGAAAAAGTTTCGATGGTTGTTGTTGGTCCAGAAGACCCTTTGGTTCTTGGAATTTATGATTTTTTTGCAGCTGATGCGGAGTTAAAAGATATCCCAGTTATTGGTCCATCTAAAAAAGGAGCACAACTAGAAGGAAGTAAAGAATTTGCAAAAGAATTTTTAGTAAAACATAACATTCCAACTGCAGCTTATGCTAGTTTTACAGCCGAAACAGTTGAAAACGGATGTACTTTTTTAGAAACGTTGCAAGCACCATATGTTTTAAAAGCCGACGGATTAGCGGCGGGAAAAGGTGTTTTAATCATTCACGATTTGGCGGAAGCCAAAGAAGAATTACGCAATATGCTCGTTCATGCTAAGTTTGGAACAGCAAGTTCAAAAGTGGTGATTGAAGAATTTCTAGACGGAATCGAACTGAGTTGTTTTGTGCTAACCGATGGAAAAAATTATAAAATTTTACCAACAGCCAAAGATTACAAACGTATTGGCGAAGGAGATACCGGTTTAAATACAGGCGGAATGGGAGCTGTTTCTCCAGTTCCGTTTGCAGATGCAACACTGTTAGAAAAAATAGAAACTCGAATTGTAAAACCAACTATTGAAGGCTTACAAAAAGACGGAATAGAATACAAAGGATTTGTTTTTATAGGATTAATAAACGTAAAAGGCGAACCAATTGTTATTGAATATAACGTGAGAATGGGCGATCCAGAAACGGAAGTTGTTATACCTAGATTAAAATCGGATTTGGTCGAATTATTCCAAGCTGTAGGAAACGGAAAACTAGATGAAGTTTCATTAGAAATCGATTCTAGAAGCGCCACAACAATTATGGTTGTTTCTGGTGGTTATCCTGAAGATTATGAAAAAGGAAAAGTCATTTCTGGATTGGAAAATGTAGCAGAATCTATTGTTTTTCATGCGGGAACAAAGACTGAAAACAATCAGGTTGTGAGTAACGGTGGAAGAGTTTTGGCAGTGACTTCGTTTGGGAATGATTTTCAAGAAGCCATAAAAAAATCTTATCAAAACATAGACAAGCTACATTTTGATAAGATGTATTTTAGAAAAGATATTGGCTTCGACTTACTTTAAGAAAGAGTGAGCTGTAGTATCTTGGTTTTCTTCGTTGTTGTCTTTATGAGATTGCAATTGCTTAATCCAGTACCAAGAATAGTATGAACCAATAATTATAAAAGTCCAAGAAACAAGATTAGCTAACCACCAATTGCTTAATTCAAGGTGACGTAGAACCTCATGTAATGCTAAAATAATATTGTCAAATAACCATTGTATTCCTTCAAAAAATGATTTCATCTCATTAATTTTATTTGTTAATTGTATTCGATGTTACTCGCCATTGTATTTATAATAAGGAAAAAATGTTACTTGACTCGTTTCATCTTTTTTATGTATTATATTTACATTACAAAAATATAAAAATTACTCATGATAACAAGTGTTTTTAGTAAATCTCGACCAATAAATTATATTTTAATAACCTCTTTGTTGGTTTTATGCTTTTTATTGTTTCAATTTCAGTCTAATTATAGTTCAATTTCAGTTTTTGAAATAGGAAAAAAAATTATATTATTATTATTATTAGTTGGTTCATTATTTATAACAAATTTTATAACAAAAAAGAACGGATTGAGTAAAGACAACAGTTATACGTTTTTATTGTTTTTTGTTTTTCTTATTTTGTTTCCTAAAACTTTGTCAAACACTTCTTTAATTATTTCCAACGGATTTATTTTATTGGCTTTGCGAAGGTTAATATCAATGCAATCATTAAAAACCCCAAAAGAGAAAATTTTTGATGCTTCGTTCTGGATTTTTACTGCTAGTTTATTTCATTTTTGGTGTATTTTGTTTATTCTTTTAGTATTTGTTTCTATTATTTTTCACGTTTCGAGAGATTATAGAAATTGGATAATCCCTTTTATAGCATTTGGAACGGTAGCGATTATGGGAACGGTTGGCGCATTAATTTTTAACCCAACAATTATTAACAATTACCTTTCACAAATTGTAATAGACTTCGATCTAAGATATATAGAAACAATTTTTCAGAATATTGCTTTGTCCATCTATATCATTACAGCTTTGGTAGCTTTTGGAAGTATGATTCTAATATTATCAAGCAAGTTATCTAACCTTCAATCGTCTTATAGAAAAATACTTTTTGCTTTTATAATTGGACTAGTCGTGTTTTTTATATCGCCAGATAAAGACAATTCTTTCTTGATATATACCTTTGTACCAGTATCAATTATGCTTACCAATTATCTAGAAACAATAGAAAAATATTGGGTAAAAGAATCTATTTTAGGAATAATTATACTAGCAAGTGTAATTACGTTTGTGTTTCAGTTGTTGTAAACCAAAAACAATATAAAGTTTTGAAGTAAAAACACCTTTAGCTTCTCATAAAAAAAGCAGTTTTTATTTAGAGATAAATGGCGATTATTTTGTGGAAATGTGTTTATTATGGTTGGTTTTTTTCTTTTTACTAAATTCAGCAGCCATAAGTAATGCATTGTAAGCATTTACGACTTTCCCTGATTTTGACATTTCTCTAAAAGGTTTTAATACACCATCTTTTTCACCTGGTACCTGAACATTTAAATCATATGCCACACCTGATTCAAGGATGATTTGTTTTACTTGACTCGCTGTAAGTTTTGGATAATAAGAACGAACTAAAGCAGCAACGCCACTTACAATTGGACTTGCCATTGATGTGCCGTCACGGTAAGAATATCCTACGTTTGGATCAGTCGTTTTTAGAAAATAACCTGGAGCAAAAATATCAACGGTTTTATTACCATAATTTGTGCTAGGAAGTAAAAAATATTTGTTCCCATCTAAAGTTGTACCTCCAACTTTAATAAAATTACTGCAATATTCTTTTCCTGTTTGCTCGTCATAATCAATAGGATAAAAAGTATTTATGTCATTGTCCCAAGAATTATTTCCAGCTCCTGCAATCACAATAACATCATGAGTTTCGGCATAAAGTATGGCTTCTTTAATCCATTCAGGATGCAGGCATGATGTTTTCCCAAAACTCATGTTAATAATTTTTGCACCATTGTCAACCGCATATCTAATTCCTAAAGCAACATCTTTATCATTTTCAGAGCCTCCGTTAGGTGTAGTTTTGATAGCCATAATTTTAATTTGATCACTAAACCCTTTTACACCTTTTTTGTTAACTCTATTAGCTGCTAAAATACCTGCGACAATGGTTCCATGATAATGTTTTTTGGATTTACTCCACATATCATTACTTCCATAATGAATGTCTTTTAAATCTAACTCATTATCTCCTAAAACAATTCTATCATAAAATGATTCATTATAAGTAAACTTAAGTTCTTCTTCGATTTTTAGACTATCTATTTTTAACACTTCCAAATTTTTACCCAGCCTGTACATATTTCTCAAGAACCAAATTGATTTTTTTAGTTCATTATTGCCGCTGTTTTTTTTGTATAGGCTATCAAATTCTTCAAGACGGAAGTTTTTTTTACTAAATGATTCTTCAAATATTTTTTGACCTGTTCTATAATTAGATAGATTTTCGGAGGTATATTTCTGCAAATCAATTAAATAAGCTTTATTTTCTTTATATGTATTAGAAGCTTTCATATATAAAAGAGAATCTCTTATATTTCCATTAAAGTATGGAAGAT
>NZ_JAYSSZ010000007.1:0-6104 GCF_043720215.1 Flavobacterium sp.
ACATAACCGATGGTGTTAAATAAAGAAGTATAACCAGTTGTATATCTTGGTGAATCATTAAACTGTGCAAATCCTTTATCTGGAGTTCCTTGCCAAACATTTACATACGCAGTAGATTCGATAGAATTTGATTTTAAATTAGCAACAATAGCAGGTGTCATTTTGTCTTTCATAAAATCACCCAATTCTTTCCCTAACTTAGTTGGCTCAGTTTGAATATAGGTTAGTGTGTATTGATAATCGGCACCATTACTCACATGATTATCTATAAAAACATCAGGATTAATTTTATGAAAAATTTCAACCAAACTTTTAGTATTCCTAGTGTCCGATTTAATCATATCTCTATTTAAATCGTAGTTTCTTCCGTTTCCTCGAAAACCATACTCTTCTGGGCCGTTTTGGTTGGTTCTAGTTGTCGAATTTCTATTTAAAGCACCGTCTATATTATAAACAGGAACAGCTACAATGATGGTATTCTTAGGGATTTTTATTTTAGTTAAAGCCAAATCACGAAACAGCATCATAGTGGCATCTATCCCATCTGGCTCTCCTGCATGAATAGCATTATTAATAAGAATAATAGATTTTGTTTTTGATATAGTTTTAAAATCAAATTGTTTTTCAGGATTAAAAATCACCATATGTAAAGGTTCTCCAGAGTCAGTTAACCCCATTTTTTCTATTTTGATAGATTGAAAATCTTGATCTAAAGTTTTATAAAATGAAATAGCCTCTTGGTATGTAGCCGATTGATTTCCGTTTCCTTTTTCGAAGAATGTTTCATACTTATTACTTTTTTGAGCAGAAATTGAGATAGAAATTAATAGAAAAATCGATTTTATAAAACGCATAATGTATGATATTGGAATGTCTATCAAAAGTAAATAAAAAAATAAGAATGACGATAAAACTGATTTTCAAAAAAAGCATAAGTCATAATTCGTAATTCATAATTCAAAGTCTATCTTTGCAAAATGAATAACAATCACCATTCCAATAATATATTGCTCAATTTAGGTATCGAAAACCTAAACGAAATGCAAGAAGTTGCTCAAGATGCTATTTTGAACGACAACAATGTTTTATTGCTTTCGCCAACAGGTTCGGGTAAAACACTAGCTTTTTTATTGCCAATTTTCGAAATGATGCAAGAAAATGTAACATCTGTTCAGTGTTTAGTTCTAGTGCCGTCACGAGAATTGGGTTTGCAAATTGAACAAGTTTGGAAAAAAATGGGAACCAACTATAAAGTAAATGTTTGTTATGGCGGACATTCTATTGATACCGAAATAAAAAATTTAAGCAATCCGCCAGCAGTTCTTATAGGAACACCAGGCAGAATTGCCGATCATATAGACAGAGGAACTTTTAGTGTAGATACTATTCAAACCTTAATTTTAGATGAATTTGACAAATCCTTACAATTAGGTTTTCATGAGCAAATGTCATTTATAATCAACCGATTACCAAAGTTAAACAAACGTGTTTTGGTTTCTGCTACTTCTGATATCGAAATCCCGAAATACACTCGAGTTATCAATCCAACGGTTTTAGATTTTATTCCTTCAGAAGAAGAAAGGACGAATCTTTCCATGAAAATGGTCGTTTCTAAAGACAAAGACAAAATGGGAAGTTTGTTTAATTTAATTTGTTCTTTAAAATCGGAATCAGCTATTATTTTTTGCAACCATCGTGATGCTGCCGAAAGAATTAGTGACACATTAAACGAAAAAGGAATTTACGCTACCTATTATCATGGTGGTATGGATCAAGATGAACGTGAGCGTGCCTTAATCCAGTTTAGAAATGGAAGTGTAAGTTATTTAATTACGACCGATTTAGCGGCTCGTGGATTGGATATTCCAGAAATGAAACATGTAATTCATTATCATTTGCCATCTAAAGAAGATGAGTTTACGCACAGAAACGGACGAACTGCTAGAATGCTAGCATCGGGAACATCGTATGTTTTGATTCACGAAAGTGAGAAAAAACTAGATTATATCGATTATAAAATGACTGTTTTGAATGTAGAAAACTCAACTTCATTACCAAAAGCACCAGAATTCCAGACGATTTATATTTCTGGCGGAAAGAAAACAAAACTGAACAAAATAGATATTGTAGGTTTCTTTTCTCAAAAAGGAAAGCTCGACAAAGGCGATTTAGGATTGATTGAAGTGAAAGATTTTATCTCTTTTGCTGCTGTAAAATCTAAGAAAGTAAACGATTTGCTGAAAAATATTCGTGACGAAAAAATGAAAGGCAAAAAATTTAAAATCGAAGTGGCTAGAAAAGTGATTAAGAAAGAAGAAGATAATAAACCTGACAAATATTAAAATTATTCAGGTTTATTATTTTTATTTTACTCTAACAGCGTGAGGAACCAAAACAGTATAATCTCCATTATTTCTTATTACATCACGAACTATACTTGAGCTTATAAACGAAGTACTTGCAGCTGTTAGTAAAAACACTGTTTCAATTTTTGACAATCTTCTATTAGTATGTGCAATGGCTTTTTCGAACTCAAAATCGGCTGGGTTTCGAAGACCTCGAAGTATAAAATCTGCCTTTAGTTTTTTGCACAAATCGATGGTTAATCCTTCGTAAGTTATTACAGAAATTGAGGGTTCATCTTTAAATGTTTCTTCGATAAATCGTTTGCGGTCTTCGAGTGAAAACATGTATTTTTTATCGGCATTTACACCAATAGCAATTATTATGTCATCAAAAAGAGGAATACTTCTTTTAATAATGTCTAAATGCCCTAATGTTAAAGGGTCGAATGACCCTGGAAATATAGCTTTTCTCATAATTATTTTTTCCAAATTGGTTTTCTACCTAGAGCCAATGCAATTTCGTTATCTAACATTTCACGCATATCCATATTTGCAAATGTGGCTTGCTGCGGAAATATACTTTGTGGAGACAATCCTGGATTAGTATTTATTTCGATAAAATGTGGGATTCCATTCATTATGATAAAATCGGTTCTAGAAAAACCTGACATTCCTAGTGAATCATATATTTTTTTGGCAGACTCTATAACCAAAGCTTCTTCTTCTTTTGAAATTCTTGCTGGCGTAATTTCTTCAGATTTTCCTAAATATTTAGCTTCATAATCGAAGAAATCATTCTGAGAAAGAATTTCGGTAATACCCAAAACTTTGGTTTCACCTTTGTATTTTAAAACGCCAACAGATACTTCTGTTCCGTTAAGATACGATTCTATAAGAATTTCGTTATCCTCTGCAAAAGCAAATTCGAGTGCTTTTTCTAATTGGTCTAAAACATCAACTTTAGAAACACCCAAACTACTTCCAGATTGGTTTGGTTTTACAAAAAATGGCAAACCGAGCTCTGCTTTTATTTTATTCTCATCAATAACATCACCTTTTCGCAAATAAATAGAGTTGGCTTTTGGAATATTAAACTTGGTTAAGACCGATAAAGTATCACGTTTGTTAAATGTTAGCGCCGATTGGTAAAAATTACACCCTGTATAAGGAATATCCATGAGTTCCCAATAGGATTGCAAATGTCCGTCTTCGCCTGGCGTGCCATGAACGGTGTTTACAGCAACATTAAATTTTGTTGTAGTATTATCTTTGGTAAAAGAAAAATCAGACTTATTTATGGGATACTTCTTTGCATCGATAACCACCGACCATTCGTTTGGAAGAATATGAACTTCGAAGATATTGTACTTCGATTTATCTAAATTATTTAAAATTAACTGACCACTTCTTAACGAGATTACACTTTCGTCAGAATATCCTCCCATAACCACTGCTACGTTCATCTAAAAAAGAATTAAATTACGTAACAAAATTATCATTTTTTTTCGAATGAAAACACTTTACAATTTTATTATCTTTGTCAAAATACATTTTTATGAGTTTCAAGAAGTTTCTTTTCAGTTTTACCTTTATCAAACAAGTGCTAATAGCAATGTTTATTGTGTGCGCAACCCTTTTCCTTTTTATGTATTGGATAGGTTTTACTACCAATCACGGACAAGAAATTGTGGTTCCAGATTTAAGAAAGCTAACGCTTGAGCAAGCCGAAGACAAACTTGATGAATTGGATTTAGATTATGAATTATTAGACACCGTAGATTATAACTCAGCATTTCCCAAACTATCAATTGTGAACCAAGATCCTAATCCTGGTGAAAAAGTTAAAGAAAATAGAGTTATTTATTTAAAAATAAATTCTACTGGATATTCAAAAGTCAGAATTCCAGATTTGGTTCAAAAAACCTATCGTCAAGCAGTGCCAACTCTTGCCGCATTAGGACTTGAAGTAGGTGATACAACATATATTCCAAATCTTGCAAAAGATATGGTTTTAGAAATGAAAATGAACGGAAAACCAATAAAAGCAGGTCAACAAGTACTAAAAATGACAAAAATTGATTTGGTTTTAGGTGATGGGAAAATAGGTTTTGAAGAAGATGAACTAAATGGTTCTGTAAACGATAGTATTAAAAAAGATTCAATAAGCAACTAATAATAATGAACGAGAATATAACAGTAGACAACGAATTAGACGAAGAATTATTCGAACACCATAAATTTGTTGCTACAAAAGGTCAATCTATTCTTAGAATAGATAAATATTTGATGCATTTGTTAGAAAATGCAACAAGAAACAAGATACAACAAGCCGCAACATCAGGCAATATTTTTGTAAACGATGTTCCTGTAAAATCAAATTATAAAGTAAAACCGTTCGATGTGGTTACGATTATGTTGTCGCATCCACCATTTGAAAATAGAGTAGATCCAGAAGATATCCCGTTAGATATTGTTTATGAAGACGATGCCTTACTATTAATAAACAAACCCGCAGGTTTGGTTGTGCATCCAGGTCACGGAAATTACACAGGCACATTAGTAAATGCTTTGGCATTTCACTTTCAGAATTTACCACTAAACAGTAGCGAACGTCCAGGATTAGTTCATAGGATAGATAAAGACACTACTGGACTTTTAGTCATTGCAAAGACCGAACAAGCGATGACTCATTTAGCAAAACAATTTGAAAACAAAACTTCCGAAAGGGAATATGTTGCCATCGTTTGGGGAAATGTCGCCAAAGACGAAGGAACAATAGAAGGAAATCTTGCAAGACACTTAAAAGACAGAATGCAAATGGCCGTTTTTGCTGATCCAGAAATAGGAAAACCAGCAGTAACACATTATAAAGTTTTAGAACGTTTTGGATACATAACCGTGATTTCATGCATTCTTGAAACAGGAAGAACACACCAAATTCGAGCACACTTGAAACATATTGGACATCCGTTATTTAACGACGAGCGCTATGGTGGACATTTAATTCTAAAAGGGACAACATTCACAAAATACAAACAATTTATAGACAATTGCTTCAAGATATTGCCTCGCCAAGCCTTGCATGCAAAGACATTAGGTTTTGAGCATCCAACAACTAAAGAAATGATGCGTTTTGATACCGAATTACCTAAAGATATGAAAGAATGTATCGAAAAATGGCGAACCTATTCAAACACAAACATGTTAAACGAAGAAGAAGATTAATAAAATGAGTAAAAACACTTTACGAAATGATACAACTTGCTTAAACTGCAATCATGTAGTTGAAGAAAGATTTTGTCCAAATTGTGGTCAAGAAAACATTGACACTCGAAAAACATTCCACCATCTTTTTGTTCATTTTTTTGAAGATTTGACACATTACGAAAATGCCTTTTGGAAAACCATAAGAAACTTACTACTTAAACCAGCTTCGTTAACAAAAGAGTATTTATCAGGTAAGCGACTTTCTTATTTGGCTCCTATCAGATTATATATATTTATTAGTTTTGTTACTTTTTTTATAATAACAATATTTCCTACTAAAGATTTTAAGGCAGTAAGTTTTAATGAAAAGGATAAAAAAGACATCTCGATAGTTAATTTTAATTCAACTGATGAATCTAAAGTTACAAATACGGTAGATGAAAACATATTTTTTGACTATACTTCGATTGAACAGCTAGATTCGATTCAAAAATTTGGTAAAAAAGAGGATAAACTTTCCAAATATAAGTATTGGGTTTTAAGAAAAATAAT
>NZ_JAYSSZ010000008.1:0-6083 GCF_043720215.1 Flavobacterium sp.
CAATTTGGTTTGGGAGCTTTCTTTTGCTACCGAGACCGATATGCGTCCTGTAGTTTTCGATTTTGCTCACGAAAATGGACTAAAAACGTTACAACTGAATTTGAAAAGCAAAAATTTAGAAAGTATTTTTAGAGAAATGACCAAGTAATTTTTCCGCCACACGAATTTAAATTCACAAAACGTTGGGGTTATAAAGTTTTTTTAGCAATAAAAAATAATATGCACGCATAGTATATTATTTAAAATATTTGTCTTATTTTTGTGTTTCAATTTAAGACTCAGAAAAATGAAAATATTAGTTTGCATCAGTCACGTTCCTGATACTACTTCAAAAATTAATTTTACCAATGGTGATTCAGAATTTGACACCAATGGTGTGCAATTTGTAATTAACCCAAATGATGAATTTGGTTTAACAAGAGCAATTTGGTTCCAAGAGCAACAAGGAGCAAACGTAACAGTTGTAAATGTTGGAGGTCCGGACACAGAGCCAACCCTAAGAAAAGCATTAGCTATTGGTGCAAACGATGCTATTCGTATTAATGCAAACCCAACCGATGGATTTTTTGTAGCAAAACAACTAGCAGAAGTTATAAAAACTGGAGGTTATGATCTTGTTATTGCTGGTAAAGAATCATTAGATTACAACGGAGGAATGGTTCCTGGTATGATTGCTGGAATATTAGGGATAAATTTTGTAAATTCTTGTACCGAATTAACCATCGATGGGACTGCCGCAAAAGCATCTCGCGAAATCGATGGTGGAAAAGAAATCGTTTCAACTACTTTACCATTAATAGTTGGTGGTCAAAAAGGATTGGTAGAAGAAAAAGATTTGCGTATTCCGAACATGAGAGGAATTATGACTGCAAGAACTAAAGCATTAACAATTCTTGAACCTATTAGCGCAGCGTCAGAAACTAAAGCAATTAAATTTGAAAAGCCTGCAGCAAAATCTGCGGTAAAATTAATAAGTCCTGACAATTTAGATGAGTTAATTAATTTATTACACAACGAGGCAAAGGTGATTTAAGATTGTAGAGTTTAGATTTAAGATTGCTTTGAAAGCAAGTGTAAAATCTAAATTAAACATTTGATTCACTTCAAATTCTAAAATCAATAATCATTTTAGGTTTCAATTTTAAAAATCTGAAATCTAAAATCTAAAATCTAAAATTATTATGTCAATATTAATATACGCAGAATCAGCAGAAGGAAAATTTAAGAAAGTAGCTTTCGAATTAGCTTCTTATGCTAAAAAAATTGCAGAAACTACAGGACAAACCGTAACGGCAATCACTGTAAATATGAACGATGTTTCAGAACTTTCCAACTACGGAGTAGATAAAGTACTAAAAGTTACCAATGACAAATTGGCTAATTTTACAGCAAAAGCTTATGCAGATGCTATCAAACAAGCGGCTCAAAAAGAAAGTGCAAAATTAGTTTTATTATCTTCATCAACAGATAGTTTATATCTTGCGCCATTAGTATCGGTAGCGCTTGACGCAGGTTTTGCTTCAAATGTTACAGGATTACCAGTAAGCATGTCACCATTTCAAGTAAAAAGAACTGCTTTTTCTAACAAAGCTTTCAATATTACCGAAATAAATACTGATATTAAAGTATTGTGTTTGGGTAAAAACTCTTACGGAATTTTCGAAAATGCTGGTTCAGCAACTGCCGAAGATTTCGCTCCAAGTATTTCTGATGCCGATTTTGGTGTAAAAGTACAATCTGTAGAAAAAGGATCAGGAAAAGTAACCATTGCCGATGCTGATGTAGTTGTTTCTGGCGGTCGTGGAATGAAAGGGCCTGAAAACTGGGGAATGATTGAAGAATTAGCTTCAGTACTTGGTGCTGCAACAGCATGTTCTAAACCAGTTTCCGATTTAGGTTGGAGGCCTCACAGTGAACACGTAGGGCAAACAGGAAAACCAGTTGCTACAAATTTATACATTGCGGTAGGAATTTCTGGAGCAATTCAGCACATTGCGGGAATCAATTCATCAAAAGTAAAAGTAGTTATCAATTCTGATGCAGATGCGCCTTTCTTTAAGGTTGCAGATTACGGAATTGTAGGAGATGCTTTCGATATTTTACCAAGATTAACCGAAAAATTAAAAGCTTTCAAAGCGCAAAATTCATAAACAATTTTGTTTTTCAATACAATGAGCTATATAAATCAAATTATGTAGCTCATTTTTTTTGATTAAGGTTTTTTGAAGCGAAAAGTTTTTGTTACTTTGCAGTTCCTATTCCTGCTATTCGTTACAATCTGTCTCGTTCCAAAAAACGAGACAGGATTTCCACTACTATCAGGGCTAAATAGGAAATTGTATTGCGCTTTTGGAATTCATCAAAACCAAAAATACAATTCATATCAAAAAAATAGATTTTAATTTCAATAATCTAACCCGAGTGTCAGCGAACTGGCAAAGCAAATCTAAAATCTAATATTTAAAATGAGTTTAGTAAAACTAACCATAAAAGGAATATCATATAGTCAAACTCAAAACGGAGCTTACGCACTAATTTTGAACGAAGTTGACGGCGACCGAAAACTACCAATCGTAATTGGCGCTTTCGAAGCTCAATCTATTGCTATTGCGCTCGAAAAAGAGATAAAACCACCACGTCCTTTGACTCACGATTTATTCAAGAACTTTTCTGATAGATTTGATATTGTTATAAAACAAGTTATTATTCACAAACTAGTCGATGGTGTTTTCTACTCGAGTATGATTTGCGAACGTGATAAAATAGAAGAAATTATAGACGCAAGAACATCAGACGCCATTGCATTAGCACTCCGATTCAATGCGCCAATATTTACATATAAAAATATACTAGACAAAGCAGGAATTTTTCTAAAGGTAAATCCTGAAACAGAAAATTCAGAACATATTTTAGAAGACGTTCTTTCTACTTCAGATGCTTTTGGGATAGAAGAAAGCAACGATAGCAAAAATTCTTACGCAAAACATAGTTTGTCTGAACTTCACGAATTGCTTACTATTGCTGTAAACGACGAAGATTACGAAAAAGCAGCAAAAATAAGAGACGAAATTTCGAAAAGAGAAGTGTAATGTTTAATCGTGAATTTGTTTAATCGTTTAACCGCTATGCGAACCGATTAAACAAATAACCGAATAACCGAATAACCGAATAACCAAAAAATGAAGCAATACCTAGATTTAGTAAAACACGTTTTAGAAAACGGAACCCAAAAAGGAGATAGAACTGGAACAGGAACAAAAAGTGTTTTTGGTTACCAAATGCGTTTCGATTTAGCGGATGGTTTTCCTATGGTGACTACCAAAAAACTACATCTAAAATCTATTATTCATGAATTACTTTGGTTCCTAAAAGGAGAAACAAACATCGCTTATCTACAAGAAAATGGAGTAAAAATTTGGGACGATTGGGCTAATGAAAATGGCGAATTAGGGCCTGTTTACGGACACCAATGGCGCAATTGGAATAGCGAAGAAATTGACCAAATCACCGAATTAATAGAAACCTTAAAAACAAATCCGAACAGTCGTAGAATGCTTATTTCGGCTTGGAATCCTTCGGTTTTGCCAGACACCACAAAATCATTTGCTGAGAATGTTGCCAACGGGAAAGTAGCATTACCACCTTGTCATGCTTTTTTTCAGTTTTATGTTTCCGAAGGGAAATTATCTTGTCAGTTGTATCAGCGTAGTGCCGATATTTTCTTAGGAGTTCCTTTTAACATAGCTTCTTACGCACTATTTACGATGATGATTGCACAAGTTTGCGATTTACAAGTAGGAGAATTTATCCACACTTTTGGCGATGCACACATTTATAACAATCATTTCGAGCAAGTCGAACTGCAATTATCACGTGAGCCAAAACCCTTACCCAAAATGATTTTGAACCCTAAAGTAAAAAACATTTTTGATTTTAAGTTTGAAGATTTTACTCTAGAAGGTTATGAGTCGCATGCTCATATAAAAGGAGCAGTTGCTGTTTAATCTTTAGAATCAGAAACCAGTTTTAAGTCTTTTAATAATTCACCGGGTTCAATTTCTAGTGCAAAAGCAATTTTAAAAAGTAGATTTAATGTCATTCCTTGGTTATAATCAAAGATTAACCTAATTGTTTTTTCATCACAACCAACATCTTTTGCAAACCGAGATTTGTTCCCTTTATATTTTTCAATAAAGAGAGTGTAAACCCTTTTTGTTACGATTTCTTTTATTATGTCTAGTTGTTTTTGCACTAAGACAAATAAAGAGAGAGTAAAAAATAAATAATATTTTTAGCCTCGGAGTTTTCTCCTAATTTTATATATTTGCCTCAAACAAACGATTGTTTAACAAATAATATTATTTTTATGAAAAAATTAGTTTTTACAGCTATCGCAATGATAGCTTTTAGTGGAGCAAGTATGGCAAATACTAAAGAAGTTAAAAAAACATTAATAAGAACACCGTGCGATACCTTATGGATTCATTACTATCAGTTTGCACTTGATGAATTGGGAGCAGTTTCAGGTAGTCAAGGAGCTTGGGATTTTGCTGATGCAATGGCTGAAGCTAACGGATGCTAAAAATAATTATATACCCGAAGAATATTCTTCGGGTATATATATATATTCAATATGAAAAAAAAATATCTACTAATAATTTTATTCTCTATTTTGCATTGTTTTGGGCAAAAAACAGGAACTATTACTTATAAAAAAATCAGCAATCCAATAGATTTAACAAAAGCTGACATATCAATACAAGAACAATTAGTAAAAACATCGAAAGAATCTGATAAGATTGAGTATGTTTTAAATTTTAACGAATTTGAAGTTTACTTCTATGCAAAAAAAATACTACTTCAAGAGAATATGTTTAATGCTTATGTCATTATTGGGGGTGGTAAACTAAAACTATATCAAAATAAAAAGACTCAAGAAAGCAGAGAATATATAGACTCTAAAAGAGTCGGGCAAGTCATTTTAAATAAAAAAGTTTTATATGACTGGACGTTGACTAACGAATCAAAAAACATTGATGGTTATAAATGTTTTAAAGCCACTAGTCCATATTTCAAAGAAGATGGCACTAAAAATGAAAACCCTAATTTAATGATTACTGCTTGGTACTGCCCTGAAATTCCTGTAAAATTAGGTCCTTTGGGTTATGGAGATTTGCCTGGATTAATAATTGAATTACAAACAAAAATGTCAACTTTTGTAGCTAAAACAATAAATTTAAATCCTGAAATAGTCCCTGAAATAGATAAATTAACATCTCAAAAGGCTATTTCTGAAGAAACATATAAAGAAATGTATATGGGCACACTGAATAAAGAACAATATAATGCTGTTAAAGAGTCTGAAGTTAAACAAAAGAAATAGAAATTGATATTCAAATTATACAAAAAGCAAATAACGCTACTCCTAGTTTTATTTGCTTCTTTTATTTCCTACTCCCAAACAAAAACCATAACAGGTGTCATTTCTGATACGCTAAATATTCCTCTAGAAAACGCCAATATTATTGCAAAACCGTATCAAGCTAACGAACAACTAAAATTTGCTATCGCTGACAATAAAGGGAGATACAAACTAGAACTAGAAAATAGTGTAAAATACGAGATAACCGCTTCTTACTTAGGTTATAAAGAAGAAATACTTATTATCGATCCTAATGCCACGCTAACTAAACATAATTTTGTACTAAAAAGCACGGGAAAAATGCTTAAAGAGATTGTTATAAAACACGACTTTAAGCCTATTGTTATAAAAAAAGACACACTAACATTTAACGTAAAAAGTTTTGCTAAAGGTAACGAACGCAAAATGAAAGAAATCCTAGAAAAATTACCTGGTGTAGAAGTAGATAAAAAAGGGAATGTTACCGTGCAAGGCAAGAAAGTAACCAAAATGTTGGTAGAAGGAAAATCATTCTTTGGTGGTGGCTCTAAACTAGCTGTCGAGAATATTCCCGCCGATGCCTTAGATAAAATTGAAGTGATAGACCATTTTAATCAAGTAGGTTTCATGAAGCAAGTCTCTGATTCTGACGATTTGGCTATGAATGTAAAGCTAAAAGAAG
>NZ_JAYSSZ010000009.1:0-2333 GCF_043720215.1 Flavobacterium sp.
ATTTTGTACTTCAAATAATAAATTTATTTATAGAAGAAGTCCCATCAGATGTGGAACAAATAAAAGTAGGAATTAATGCAAAAAATTCATTCTCATGCATATGGTTATGCACATAAAGTAAAACCTACATTAGATTTGTTGGGAATGGAAGCTGCTTATGAAGAAATTTTGCAAATCGAGCAGTGGACAAAAAATGTAGGTAAGAAAAAAGAAATTAAAGAAATATATAAAAGCTTATCTAGTCGAGTAGATTCAGCTCTAGCTGAAATAAAAAAAGATTTTAGTTTATAGTTTACTTCAAAAGTTATTTTTTTAAATCTAACATCTAATTTTAAAATCTAAAATTCGAAATGAAAGCAACCATAGTAACAGTTGGCGACGAAATCCTTATTGGACAAATTGTCGATACAAATTCGGGCGTAATAGCCAAATTTTTAGATAAAATAGGAATTGGCGTACACGAAATGCTTTCAATAACTGATGATAAACAGCACATTCTACAAACGCTTTCGTCATTACAAAACAAAGTAGATGTTGTTATTATAACTGGTGGTTTAGGACCAACAAAAGACGATATTACCAAGAAAACACTCTGTGAATATTTTGATGATGAATTAATAATTGATAGTAAAGTATTAGCCCACGTTACGCAACTTATAGAGCAATATTTTAAACGACCAATTACAAAACTCAATCAGGATCAAGCGCTTGTTCCTTCTAAATGCGAAGTGCTTTTTAATCAAGTAGGAACAGCGCCTGGGATGTGGTTACAAAAGGAAGGTACCGTTTTTATTTCATTACCGGGAGTGCCATACGAGATGAAATATTTGATGGAAAATGAAGTGATTCCAAGATTAATTTCAAAATACGAACGACCGTTTATTATTCATAAAACCATTTTAACTTATGGAGTTGGAGAAAGCTTACTGGCAGAACGAATAGAAATTTGGGAAGATAATTTACCAGAATTTATAAAATTAGCCTATTTGCCAAGTCCTGGAAGAGTTCGTTTACGAATTTCTGCTCGAGGAACTGACGAAGTGGTATTGCAAAATGAAATTAAGATACAAGTAGAAAAGTTGAAATTAATTATTTCCGATTGCATTGTTGGTTTTGAAGAAGATGAAACAATAGAAGTCGTTTTAGGTAAACTCTTAGCGAAAAAAAAGCTAACCTTTTCCACAGCAGAAAGCTGTACAGGAGGAAAAATAGCTTCAATTATAACATCAATTTCGGGATCATCAAATTATTTTAAAGGAAGTGTTGTAAGTTACGCAACGGAAGCAAAAGTTAATCTTTTAGGAGTTTCTCAAGAAAAAATAGACAAATTTTCTGTGGTTAGTTCTCAAATTGCTGAAGAAATGGCAATTCAAGCTCAAAAAATATTTAAAACAGATTTTTCCATTGCAACAACAGGAAATGCAGGACCAAACAAAGGAGATGCAGATGCAGAAGTTGGAACAGTTTTCATCGCAATAGCAACTCCAAAAGGTGTTTACTCGGAAGAATTTAACTTTGGACAACCACGAGAAAAAGTGATTGATAGAGCAGTAAATAAAGCACTAGAAATAATTTATAAAGAAATTTTAAAAAACTATTAAAATTAATTTGCGAAAACCATTTATTTTTCGTTCTTTTGCACTCTGAATTTTGAATAACGATAAAAGATAATTATAATGTCAAGAGTTTGTGACCTTACTGGTAAAAGAGCGATGGTAGGAAATAACGTTTCTCACGCAATGAACAAGACAAAGAGAAAATTCTCTGTAAACTTGTTAAAAAAACGTTTTTACCTTGCTGAAGAAGATAGATGGATTACTTTAAGAGTAGCTGCCTCTACAATTAAAACAATTAATAAAAATGGAATTGCTGCAGTTTTGAAAAAAGCGCAGACAGAAGGATTTATTAAATAATCCGGTCCTAAAAACTATATAGCAAGATGGCAAAGAAAGGTAATAGAATACAAGTAATTTTAGAATGTACTGAGCACAAATCTTCTGGCGTAGCTGGAACTTCACGTTACATTACAACTAAAAACAAAAAGAACACTCCAGATCGTTTGGAGATCAAAAAATTCAATCCAGTATTGAAAAGAGTAACTGTTCATAAAGAAATTAAATAATATAAGTCATGGCAAAGAAAACCGTAGCAACTTTACAAACAGCTTCTAAGAGATTATCTAAAGCAATCAAAATGGTAAAATCTCCAACAACTGGAGCATACACTTTTGTTGAAGCAATTATGACACCAGAAGAAGTAGATACATTCTTAAAAAAGAAATAATCTAACATAACAATATACTAAAGCTACTTTCTTTCGGAAGTAGCTTTTTT
>NZ_JAYSSZ010000010.1:0-6066 GCF_043720215.1 Flavobacterium sp.
AATTTTTCTACTAATTTTGATAAAAACACCATTAAAATTACTTTTGATGAGTATGTAAAAATTAAGGATTTACAAAAACAACTTATTGTGTCTCCACCAATGAAAACAGCACTTACGATTTTACCACAAGGAATCGCAAGTAAACAGGTTACCATAAAAATAAACGACACATTAAAGCCAAATACAACCTATAGTTTCAATTTTGGCCAAAGTATTGTAGATCATAATGAAGGAAATGCGTATCCGCAATTGAAATATGTTTTTTCGACAGGTGCTTTTATAGATTCGCTTTCTGTTGAAGGAACTATTAAAGATTCTTACGAAAAAGAAGCTGATAACTTCGTAAATATCATGCTTTATGAGGTTGATGATGGATATAACGACTCTATTATTTATAAAGAAACACCACGTTATATAACAAACACTCTCGATAGTTTAAAAACTTTTAAGATTGAAAACATAAAAGCGGGACAATATAAATTAGTTGCGCTAAAAGAAGTTAGTAGCAATTATAAATTTGACCCAAACAAGGACAAAATCGGGTTTTATAACCAAACCATTACTATTCCAGACAAATCTATTTTTGAATTAGAATTATTTAAGGAAGAACCTAAATTTAAAGTTAAAAAACCAACTCAAGCATCAGGAAATAGAGTCATTGTGGCTTACGAAGGAAATCCGAAAAACGTAAAAATTGATGCCAAACAAAATGGTAATTTTCTAAAAACAAGAGTAACTAAATTTCAGGATAAAGATTCCGTTCAGGTTTGGTTTGCACCAATAAAAAACGATTCTATTAATTTAAATATTGAAAAAGAAAAGTATCAAAAAGATTTTATCGTTAAGATAAAAAACCAAATAAAAGACACGTTGAAGTTGTCTCCAAAACAAAGTGGTATTGTGAATTTTAATGAAAATTTCTCTATAAATACCACAGTTCCTTTAGAAAAATTTGATTTAACTAAAATGAATCTAACCAAGAAAGATTCTTCTAAAGTAGATTTCAAAACAAATTATGACGAATACAATCAAAATTTAGAGATTTTATTTACGAAAGAACCTGAAGAAAAATACACACTTTCTATTTTACCTGATGCGATTAAAGATTATTTAGGTCAAAAAAACGACAGTTTAACGTTTACGTTTTCTACAAAAGCAATTGCTGATTATGGAAACCTAAAAATCAATTTGCAAAATGTAAAATCGTATCCCGTAATTGTAGAATTAACAGATAAAAACGGGAAAATTCTCGCTACAGAATACACAGACAAAAACCCAACTGTAGAGTTTCTTTTGTTAGAACCTAAAAAATATTCGCTACGTGTTATTTATGATGAAAACAAAAACAAAGAACGAGATACTGGAAGTTATCTAGAAAAACGTCAGCCAGAAGAAGTGGTTCATTTTCCAACAGAAATAGACGTTCGCGCGAATTGGGACGTCGATCAGGCTTTTGATTTGAGTAAGTAAATCAAATTACAAACTTATCTTTATCCTTTAAAAATCCTAATTTTTCTCTAGTTTCAAGCATTTTATTTTTGTCCAATTCTACTACAAAAACACCTTCATTTTCTTGAGGTTCTAGAATAGAATTACCTAGAAAATCGATGACTTGAGAATGACCAACATATTCGTGATTGTTGTCATCAGCTCCTATTCGGTTTACGCCAATCGTGTAACACATATTTTCGATAGCACGAGCTTTTAACAATGTATCCCAAGCATTTATTCTAGGTTTTGGCCAATTGGCAACATAAATTAACACATCATAATCTTCAACATTTCGAGAAAAAACAGGAAAACGTAAATCATAACAAATCAAAGGACAAATTTTGAAACCTTTGTATTCTACAATCAGCTTTTGGTTCCCTTTTGTATAAATTTTGTCTTCACCAGCTAAAGAAAACAAGTGTCTTTTATCATAATATTCGATTTCTCCTGACGGAAATATAAAAACCAATCGATTGTAGAAATTGTTGTTTTCTGTAATAACTAAACTTCCTGTAATGGCACAATTTTTGGCTTTGGCTAAAGATTTTAATACTATTATTGTTTCACCATTCATTGTTTCTGCAACTGGTTCTGGATTCATAGTAAATCCAGAAGTAAACATTTCTGGAAGTACAATTAAATCAACCTCTTCTCGAATTGCATTAATCTTTTCTTTAAAATAGTTTCTATTGGCGATTGGATTTTCCCAGTAAAGTGACGATTGAATTATTGCGATTTTCATAATATAAAAATAAACAAAAAACGCATTCAAATAAATGAATGCGTTTTGATGTTTTTTCAAATAACAATATTATATAATACTTGCTTTTAAATATTCTCGATTCATACGAGCGATGTTCTCTAAAGAAATTCCTTTTGGGCATTCAACTTCACAAGCTCCAGTATTAGTACAGTTACCAAAACCTTCTTCATCCATTTGACGAACCATGTTTAATACACGATTTGTAGCCTCTACTTTTCCTTGTGGTAATAACGCATATTGAGATACTTTTGCTCCAACAAATAACATAGCAGAACCATTTTTACAAGTAGCGACACACGCACCACAACCTATACAAGCTGCTGCTTCAAATGATTTGTCGGCATCGTCTTTGTTTATTGGAGTTGCATTGGCATCAATCGTATTTCCTGATGTGTTTACAGATACAAATCCACCAGCTTGTTGAATTCTATCGAAAGAACTTCTATCTACTACTAAATCTTTTACAACAGGGAATGCTTTAGAACGCCATGGTTCGATAAAGATTGTATCTCCATCGTTAAACTTTCTCATGTGTAACTGACACGTTGTAGTTCCAGTATCTGGTCCGTGTGCTCTACCATTGATGTAAAGTGAGCACATTCCGCATATTCCTTCACGACAATCGTGATCGAAAGCCACTGGTTCTTGTTTGCTGTTTACTAATTCTTCGTTTAGTTGGTCTAACATTTCCAAAAACGAACTTGCTGTAGAAACATTATCTAATTTATAAGTTTCCATGCTACCTTTTGCTTTAGCATTTTTCTGACGCCAAATCTTAAGGTTTATATTTATATTTTTTGCTGCACTCATAATTGTATATTATTTGTAGTTTCTAGCTGCGATTTTAATAAACTCGTATTTCAATTCTTCTTTGTTAAGAATTTCTTTGCTGATATCGTAACCCATATATTCCCAAGCACCAACAAAAGAGAAGTTTTCATCATCACGAAGCGTTTCCCCTTCTGAATCTTGATATTCTTCACGGAAATGACCTCCGCAAGATTCTTTTCTTTGTAAAGCGTCCATTGCCATTAGTTGACCTAAATCGATAAAATCTGCAACACGAAGTGCTTTTTCTAATTCTTGATTTAATTCATCAGCACTTCCTGGAACATAAACATCTTTGTAGAACTCTTCTTTTAATGCAGCAATTTCAGAAATAGCTTCTGTTAAACCAGCTTCATTTCTACCCATTCCTACTTTATTCCACATGATTAATCCCAAACGTTTATGGAAATGATCTACTGTTTTAGATCCATTATTGTTTAAGAATTTATCTATTGACTCTTTAACTCTATTTTCTGCTTCCACAAACTCTTGCGATTCTGTTGAAATTTTTCCAGTTCTAATTTCATCTGCTAAATAGTTAGAAACTGTGTAAGGCAATACGAAATAACCATCGGCCAAACCTTGCATTAAAGCTGAAGCTCCCAATCTGTTTGCTCCATGATCGGAGAAATTTGCTTCTCCTGCAACGAAACAACCAGGAATGGTTGATTGTAAGTTATAATCTACCCAAACACCACCCATTGTATAGTGAACCGCTGGGTAAATTTTCATTGGTGTTTCGTATGGATTTTCGTCAGTAATTTTTTGGTACATGGTAAATAAGTTACCATATTTTTGCTCTAACCACTGTTTCCCTAGTTTGGTAACCTCTTCATCCGTTGGATGATGGTTCCCTTTTGCATAAGCAGTTTGACGACCTTTGCTTTGAATTTCTGAAGAGAAATCTAAATAGACACCTTCGTTAGTATCGTTAGCTTCAATTCCGTGACCTTCATCACACAACTCTTTTGCTGCTCTAGATGCCACATCACGAGGCACTAAATTACCAAAAGCCGGATATTTTCTTTCCAAGAAATAGTCTCTATCTTCTTCTTTAAGTTCCGTTGGTTTTAATTTTCCAGCACGAATGGCTTCAGCATCTTCTTTTTTCTTTGGCACCCAAATACGTCCAGAATTTCTAAGTGATTCCGACATTAATGTCAGTTTTGCTTGATTGGTTCCATGAACTGGTATACACGTTGGGTGAATTTGCACAAAACATGGATTAGCAAATAAAGCTCCTTGTTTATGCACTTTCCAGCCAGCCGTAACGTTACTTCCCATAGCATTTGTAGAAAGAAAATAAACATTTCCATAACCCCCAGTTGCAATGATTACAGCGTGAGCTGAATGTCTTTCTAATTCACCTGTAACTAAGTTACGAGCTATGATTCCACGAGCTTTTCCGTCAACTTTTACTAAATCTAGCATTTCATGACGGTTGTACATTTCGATTTTTCCTAAACCAATTTGTCTTGATAAAGAAGAATAAGCTCCTAGTAACAATTGTTGACCTGTTTGCCCAGCAGCATAAAAAGTACGTTGTACTTGAGTTCCACCAAATGAACGGTTATCTAAATTCCCTCCATAATCACGAGCAAAAGGAACACCTTGAGCCACACATTGATCAATAATATTGGATGAAACTTCGGCTAAACGATGTACGTTAGCTTCACGTGCTCTATAATCTCCCCCTTTAATAGTGTCGTAAAATAGTCTAAAAGTACTATCTCCGTCATTTTGATAATTTTTAGCAGCATTAATTCCACCTTGTGCTGCAATTGAGTGCGCACGACGTGGTGAATCTTGGAAACAAAATGCTTTCACATTATATCCCATTTCTGCTAATGATGCAGCAGCAGACGAACCTGCTAAACCAGTTCCCACAACAATAATATCAATTTTTGGTCTATTGTTTGGCGCAACTAATTTTAAATGATCTTTATAATTTGTCCATTTGTCCGAAATTGGACCTTCTGGTATTTTTGAATCTAACTTCATAATCTATATTGATGTTGATTATTTAACAAAGTGAATGTAAATTGGAATAATAGCAAACAAAAGCGGAACAATGATTGCAAATGCTTTTCCAAATAATTTTATTGCTGGTGTGTATTTTGGATTGTTTGCACCCAAAGATTGAAATGCACTACTAAACCCATGTAGCAAATGGAATGCTAATACGATCATTGATAAAACATACAAAATCGTAAACAGCAATCCGTATTTAGCATCTCTAAAAAATTCTACAGTGATTTTATGTAAATCTTTGTAGCCTTCTTTTACTTTTACTTTTGCAGTAGCATCAAAAATTTCAGTCTTATTTTTAACAACAAAATTTGCATCATTTACAGGAACATAACCACCATCAGTAGTCAAATAGAAATCTTGTTTCATTCCGTTTGCTTCTATTGTTGTTTTTTGTAAAGGAAAATCTTCATCAAAATGCATTTTTGCCCAAAAATTCATCATGTGAGTTACAATAAATATTAAGATTATAGATCCCAAAATCGCCATGTTTCTCGATGAGAAAGAACTGTTTGCAGAAGGATTGTTTTTTGCATAACCTATTGGTCTTGCTTTCACGTTTTGATACGTTAACAAAAACCCATCAATTGCATGAAAAAGAATTGAAATGTAAGTTAAGTAAGATAATAATTTTACCGCTGGATTGGAAGTCATAAATAATGCATACTGATTAAAATGTAATGCATCACTAAAAATTAACTGAAGATTTCCAGCTAAATGCCCCGCCAAAAACAAGCATAAAAATAAACCCGTAAGAGCCATCCAGTATTTTTTTGCTAAGGAAGACTTTAAAAGTGCAGATTTTGCCATAGTATTTCTTTGATTGTAAGGTTTTAAAAAATTTAAACAAAAATAAGCGAATTTCACCTCATCAGCAAACGTTACTAGCTTATTTATAATGAATTTAAAATGGGTTTAACTTTTGTTGAAACCAACCAGTTAAACCCATCTCTATT
>NZ_JAYSSZ010000011.1:0-2325 GCF_043720215.1 Flavobacterium sp.
TTTTTTCTTTTTGAAGAAATGTAACATATTCCTCCTTTGTTAAAGATTCAGGTGCTACATATAATAATTTAGTTAAACCAGATGAAATATCTTTTTTAACCTGTGCGATTTCGGTTTTTGTTAATGATGAATTTAAAACATGTGCAATTCCAGCTTCAGAAGATAAACTTCGTATAGCATCTACTTGATTTTTCATCAAAGCAATTAGAGGAGAAACTACAATAGCCGTTCCTTCTTGCATTAATGCAGGCAACTGATAACATAAAGATTTACCGCCACCAGTAGGCATAATTACAAACGAATTACGCTTAGCTACGATACTTTTTATCACTTGTTCTTGTAACCCTTTAAATTGGTTAAAACCAAAATATTTTTTTAATTCCTTGTGAATATCAATTTCCTGTGAATTCATTCTTTAGTAATAGTATTTTATCTAAATTTGCACTCATAAAGATACAAATTTCTTTTACATACACAAATTTAAAACTTTTCTGTTTTGATATCAAAAGAAAATATTTTGGCCTCAGCCAAAAAAACCATTTTATCTGAAAGTCAATCAATTGCTAAATTAACCAGCTATCTTACTGATGACTTTGCAAAATCTGTCGAACTTATTTATCAATCTAAAGGAAGATTAGTTGTTACTGGAATAGGAAAAAGCGCCATAATTGCTCAAAAAATGGTTGCTACTTATAATTCGACTGGAACTCCAAGTATGTTTTTGCATGCTGCCGAAGCCATTCACGGTGACTTAGGAATGGTACAACCAAACGATGTAGTCATTTGTATTTCTAAAAGCGGTAATAGTCCCGAAATAAAAGCCTTACTTCCTATTTTGAAACGTTTTGGCAACACTTTGATCGCTATTACTGGAAATATGACTTCGTTTTTAGCTAAAGAATCAAATTATGTTTTAAACACTACTGTTGAAACCGAATCTTGTCCAATAAACCTTGCGCCTACGAACAGCACAACGGCACAGCTCGTTATGGGTGATGCTCTTGCAGTTTGTTTGATGGAAATGCGAGATTTCAAAAGTGAAGATTTTGCAAAATACCATCCTGGCGGTGCTTTGGGCAAAAAATTATTGCTTCGTGTGAGCGATATGCTCGACATGAGCCATAAACCAATGGTTTCTTCCGATTCATCAATTAAAAATGTGATTTTTGAAATTTCAGAAAAACGACTTGGTGTAACTGCTGTTGTAGAGAATGAAAAAGTAATCGGTATTATTACCGACGGAGATATTCGAAGAATGCTAAATAACAATGATACTTTTTCGCATTTAACTGCTAAAGATATTATGACAAAAAGCCCAAAAACAATTCAATACTCCGCAATGGTTGTTGATGCTTTTAATATTTTGGAAGATTTTTCCATAACACAATTGGTTGTAGAAAACGAAGGTAAATATGCTGGCGTTTTACATTTACACGATATTTTAAAAGAAGGAATAGTATAATGGCAAAGAAGAATTTAAGCGAAATGTCATTTCTTGATCATCTGGAAGAATTAAGATGGTTATTAGTACGAAGCACAATTGTCATTATTATAATGGCGTCTGTTGTTTATTTTTTTAGCGATTATGTATTTGACACTATAATTTTTGGACCAACAAATGTCAACTTTGTTACTTATCGCTTTTTTTGTGATGCGTCACATTATTTAGGCTTTGCTGATAGTATTTGTATTACCGAATTACCTTTCACTATACAAAACACCAGCATGGAAGGGCAAGTAAACGTATTTGTCTGGACATGTATTACTGCAGGATTTATTCTTGCTTTTCCATTTATCCTATGGGAATTATGGAAATTTATTAGTCCAGCTTTGTATGATAAAGAAAAGAAAAACGCTAAATTATTTATATTTACAGCGTCAATATTGTTCTTTTTAGGTGTTTTATTTGGTTATTTTGTTGTTGTACCAATGTCTATTAATTTTGTAGCAACTTTTAAAATTAGTGCTATTGTAAAAAACGAATTCAATCTTGACTCTTATATAGGAATGATAAAAACATCAGTAATCGCAAGTGGATTATTTTTTGAATTACCAATAATTGTTTATTTCTTGACTAAATTAGGTTTAGTAACACCTGATTTTTTAAGAAATTCTAGAAAATATGCAATCGTAATTCTGCTTATTCTGGCAGCAATTGTTACGCCACCAGATGTTGTAAGTCAGATAACCGTTGCTATTCCTATGTTATTAATATATGAAGCCAGTATATTTATATCGGCATTCGTAGTAAAAAAAGAAAAGAAAAATGAACAACTTAGTCACTGAATTTAATGATTACCGTTCTAAAATGAACGAAAAATTATT
>NZ_JAYSSZ010000012.1:0-17494 GCF_043720215.1 Flavobacterium sp.
TGAAAGTTTTACCATATCTGGCCACCAAACTTTATGAACAAAATCATTCATCGATAAATTAAATTCCGATTTTATTGGTTCTTTTTTAACATCATAAAGGGGAGAGGGAAAATCATCTAGAAATATTGTATTTGTGTTAGCTACTGGATAAGGAATTCCTTGAAGTCCTCTCAGTAAACCTAAAAAAAGTAAACCTCGATCATTTTTTTGAAAGGTGACTGTTGTATTATAATAAACCACCTTTCCTTTACCTATTTTATTTTCAAGGACTACTGGAAAATCTTCTAAATTGTTGGACCAAAACAATGTTTTAATTTTTTCCGAAAAATTTGTTTTGCTGTAAGCAAAATGTCCGTAATTCTTTTTGAAAAATTTGTTCCCTATACCAGTTAATAGTGCGTCTTTGTCATAAAATCCTTTTGAAGTAACATCAAACTCCATTTTTGCATTGGGAGCTAATCCTATAAAATACGCAAATCTTTTATCTTCAGAAGCTGCTGGCAATAACAATGTACCTCCATTGGCAACAAAACTCAGAATTGAATCTATAGATTTAGTATTAATCGATTTAGTGTTTTTTATAATTAATACTTTGGTCGATTTTTCGATATTCATTTCTGCATTCCACCTAGAAGTAGGCTTAAAATTAAAAGGCAACTTAGTATAATCACAAAGTTTTTTATAATGATTAAAATAGTTTATTGACATACTGTCTTTTGAATCCAAAAGATATTCCACTAATGGTTGTTTGCTATAATCAACATCAGCATAAGGTTTTAAAAAAGATTCTTTTTGATTCGATTCTAACCAACGACTTTTTGCTCTATAAAGAGAGTCTATACTATTACAACTCGTAAAAGAAATAATAATTATAAGCAAAATAAACTTTGCAATTTTATTAAAACACCATTTCTGTAACATAACTTGAATTAGACTTATTTATAATTTCAAAAACTTTTAAATATTTAGATTGATATATTTCTCTAACAGGTCTTCCAATAGATTTTAAATAATTTATTCTATATAGCAACCATTTTCTTTCTACATCTTTAGAAAATTTTTCATCATATACAAAGACTAAAACACTTGAGGGCATTACTATATTAGGATGCTTATGCAAATATTTATTATTGCCGATATACTTTGCGTAGAGATTATCTTGTTTTAAATATTTTTCATGCATAAATTCTTTATAGGACATAAAAAATCGATTTCCACTACTTAAATCTATAAACTCCTCTTTGTTTACAACCATGTACGATCTATCCAAATAGTTTCTTAATATTTTTTCATTTGCCGAAAGCACCTCTTCATTTAGAACTTCGTATTCTTCTTTTTCAATCGATATTTGTTTTCTTTGTAAAGCACCAAATATTAAAACAGTAACTACAACGACAACTATAACTCTGTATGATTTATAATATTCTTTTTTGAATATAATTTTGAATAAATCAAAAAATATTGAAATTACTATACCTGTTTGAATTGGAATTAATATAGACAACATTCTTAATAATAAATCATTATCGATCCATATGTAATTAATTTGTGTAAGAAGGTAAATTACTAATGTGAAAAGGAAGAATACCATTTTTTTTTTCCATTTTTTAAAAAATAAGATTGCAAACAATATATTTACAAAAAAACCAGAAATAAAAATTATTTGATAATAAAAGAGTAATCTATCAACCGAAATAGACATGTATGGATTATAAAAATACAATTCGACAGCTATTAAGTTTCTTTTAAAGAAAACAGAAATACTCTCTGAAAAACCGTCTAGAAAGTGAGAATACATCAATAACAAAACTATAATAGAAAGCAAGTAGACCCCAATAAGTATTAATCTAGATAAATTAGTTTTAGAGATATAGATAATAGAATTAATTACGAAAAAAAACGGAAGCACAAAGAATAATATATAAAAGTCTAGTAATCCCAAGGCTAAAAATGCAATTAAAAACCTAACGAATCTTTCCCATTTACTATAAGGTAATGATTCAGGATTCATTGTATAAATCATAATGGGAAAAACCAATGTAAATGCCAAATGCATGGAACTACTTTGATAAAAATTAGTTATATTTACTGGAAGATATGTAAATCCAAGTATATAAAATAACGAAACAAATACAGGTATTATAATTTGTGATTTGGTTATTTTTACAACTATCCAAAAAATAAAAAAGACAACAATCAATAACTGGAACACCGAATATATATAAATCGTTATTTCTGGTGAGGAATTAGTAACATGAGATATATAGTTAATAAATGCATAAATTCCCTCGGATTTGATAGATGTAGTAAACCATTTTTGGTCATCTTTTGCATTTATCATTTCTAAAACTTCGAACCAGGACGGTGAGAACAAATAATGATCATACCTAATAAAATAAAACGATATCAATATAATTAAACCTAGAAGAAAGGCTATTGAATATAAAATATAAATATTTTTTCTGTTTTTAAAATTAAAATACCCAGTGAAGATACTTTTAATAGAAAATTGATTTTTTTCAAGGTTTTTTACTAAATCAATAAGTCTAAATTTAAATCTTTCTTTAAATTTAGAAACAAAATAATATGGATTTGTCACCTTAAGATAATCCCCAAGAACTATAATAGCCATTATAATACTTACTACAATTCCGTCATAGAAACCAGTGTAAATTGTTGCAAAAAGAACCAATATTAGCAAACTAAAATATTCAAAATATTTCCTTATAATGGCATCAAAAATAAATGTAAAATCTCTTTTTAATAGTACATATTTTTTAATTCCTAAAAAAAGCATTGAAAATAAAAAGAAAATCTTAATTAATCCTAATGTTATATTTAAATATATATTCATACTAATCAGGAATTTTTTGAAGTGTTATTTCATTAATACTAAAAGAATATTTTGTTCTTTTTAAAATTTTTGAAACTTCTCTTTTCAACTTAGTCTTATTAGCATATTCTAATAATAAAACTGGTATCTTGCTATTGTAAAATTGCTGATTTATCACATCTAATCTCTGCTTAATTTCGGCATCACTTCTTAATTGATATTTTTTCTCATTAAAATCATATCCAGTTACAATTGATTCTATCAATACACAATCTATAAATTCTTCCGTTTTATTAACAATCTCGAGTCCTGCATTTTGAACTAAAAACTTATCAAGATATATACCTCTTATTTCTTTAATAAACTGAATTAAATTATGTTGCTGGTTAAAGGTTGGGCCAAACGAAGTAAAATTATCGATATTGTCTAAAAACAAACCATCATATCCCATAAAGAATATGTTTTTGATTCTCTTTTTTAATACAACAATTGTTTTCTCAGCAGTTAAATCTAAATAATGACTATTCCAATCATTATTTTTACCCGAGGTTGTTTCCTTCAAAAATTTAAAGTCTTTAGCATTTTCGTTTACTTCTCCTAAACTAATATAGGCTACCACTTTTTTATTATATTTTTTTAAAAACTGAATATCTGAATATTTAAAATGTGCTGCTTCTACAATAAGTAAATCATAACCTTTTACCTTAACAATATCAAATTTGCCATAACATACTAAAAATTTAGGCTTCGTTTTTGCAAACAAGCTACCAAATGAAAATAAAAACATCATAATTTTAAAAAGCTGCATAATAGTAATAATCCATTTTCTTAAAAAACCCTCTGAGATGATATGTTGTATAGAGCATGAAAACAAAACTTCCAAAAAGAAATCCAATTACACTCAATTCATACGACATTAATCTACTTAAAAATAAACCTACGGAAACATTACATAAAATTGCTATCAATAATCCGTTAAAAGCTTTTAATGGTTGTCCGAGTGTAAAAAAATACAAGACATTTAAAGCTGCCCAAGATAGAAAAAAATACCCTAATGAACCTAGAATACAAACCTTTATATTTAAATCATTCAAATCTTCATCAAAAAATGAGTTATAACCATGAGGTGAGTACATCAAAAAAGCTTGTATAGAAAAAGCTAGACAACACGAAAGAGTGAGTAAAAGAACATTTCTAAAATACTTTTTCAGAAATAATCGTCCATAATTTTGGGTTTCAGTCGCCTTAATTTGTGATTGCATATCATCTAGAACCGTAGTAAATGAAGAAATACTAAACTCCATAATTCCAGCTACTAAAAGGTAAGTAAGCAAAGCTATATCCATGCCTATTTCATAATCTTTTTCAAAAAAAATAAAATATAAAAAACGTTCTTTTTCTTGAACTGACCAAGCAAGAATTCGATCTAAAAAAATATAGAAATAAAATAGGGTTCCATAAAAAAAGTAGATATAGTTATTGTAAACAATAAATTCTGAATGAACATCTTTATGACTAAACTTATTAAAAACTATTTTTCTCTTTATAAAATAAAGTAAAAGATATAAGAACAAAATAAGTGTAACTAATGATATTCCCAGCCAATGTGTAATATAAATACTTAAAGAAGTATAATACTTTAATATCAAAGAAACCACTGTTCCAACTATAATTGAAACTGTAATTATTCCTCTTCTTTTTATAACGTGTAAAGGAGCTATAAATAACAAAATCCCACCGATTAACATAGAATAAATAGAGCTTAAAAAAGCCATTTCAATTGCAAACAATCCTAATATAACTGAGAAAATAATAAGAAATAAATTTCCAAGAAAGAGTACTTGAAATCCTTTTTTAAGCAAATAAACGGTCGTTTGAAACACCATTTCCTCATTTTTATGATTCCAATAAAAAGAAATTTGCTTACTAACAACCGTAACAACGCCTCCTGTTAAAATCAAACTCGACATTACCCCAACAACAACCGATGTAGATTGAAGAATATTAAAATCTGCATAAACCCATAATGAATATCCGAAAATAACTACCGAAAGAACCTGAAAGAAAATAGGAAAAACATGTATAATTCCTGTTATATAATCTTTTAAGAAATTTTTTACATTCGTAATCTTTTTTACTTTTGGGACTGGATTGTCATCTGTGAGAACGTTTTCATGATTTCTTTTTTCTAAATTTTGATGCACAACTTGAGCTAATTCTTCAATTGTAGGAATTCCATAATCTGACAACACATCTACTTGCCTAATACCAAAAGATTCGATAATTGCCTGAGTAACATTAACACTCACAGACTTACCTATTCTTTCTTTTATTTGAAAAGCTAGTATATCTATTTTATTCTCGGCAATATTGAAATTTTTCATCTTTTTATTTTGTTTGAAAACGAGGTCACGTTTTGTTCAACATAAGATGATTTCATCGACAATTCATCATAAATTTCTTCGTATTGTTTAATAAATTTATCAATCGTAAAAAAATCTTCAACTCTTTTTCTCGAATTTGCAGCCATTTGAAGTCTTAATTCTTCATTTTGAAGTAACTTTATTACAGCCTGACCTATATCATTTGCGTCTTTTGGTTTGCAAAGTATTCCACACTCTTCGTTAAGAGCTTCTGCTACTCCTCCTACATCAGTAGATACAACTGGAATAGCACAACTCATTGATTCGATAATGGTATATGGAAAACCCTCAGAAATTGAAGTCAAAATGGACATATCACCTTCGCAAAATACTTTTTCAGGAAATTTATGAGGCCCTAAAAGCAAAAAATTTTCTTTTAAATCTAATTCTTCAATAAGTTTTTCACATTTTAAAGTGTATTCTGGCACGGCATTATTCTCACCATAAATTCTATACTGAATATTAGGAAAAACATCTTTAACAACCTTACAAGATTTTACCATTGTAAGTATATCTTTCAATTCGAATATACGTGCCATGCCAACAACGGTAGGAATACCTTTTAGTTCGGCTGGTTTTTCGCGAGGAATAAATCGCATATGATCAATGCCATTATAAACAACTCGTAACTGTTCATCTCGAGCACCATACATTCGTTCCCACTTAAAGTTGAATTTATTTACAGACATAATTATATCTGATTTATTATAAGCTAAACGAGTAGCACATTCAGAAAATCGAATTAAAAAATCCTTTAAAAAATAAGAGCTATCAGACTGACTAATTGCCAACAAGCGCTCACGAATATATACTCCGTGTTCAGTTAACAAAATTGGAGTATTATATAAATGTTTTTGAATTATTGCAGGAATAGCGACAAAACCTGATAAGGCAAGATGTATAATTGTGGTTCTTGGAAAATCTATTGAAATTGGCATTAAAAAATGATAAATCCATCTCATTGCATAAGTCAAATCTAACAATGTTGCTTTCTCAATTTTATGAAATTCAATGTATTTAAGTACTTCTTCTTTGAATGTTTCCCAAACATGTGGGTCTTTCATAGTAAGCTTATAATCATTTTTTTGAAAAAAGTACCACATTTCTATAATGACACTTTCTAATTCAGTAACATCAATCGATTCTGAATATATTTGATTTATCAATCGAACAAAGAGAGGAATGAAATCAGTTTCAATAGCATTAGATAAATCCAATTCTTTCTTAACTACAAAATCACAATAAGTATCATTAAATCTAATGATTTCTCTTGGTTCTAACGCATACCACATAGGCACTTGGGTTAATCCAGAAACGGCTTCAGTTAAATTATACTTACTTTCTTTCTCAAATACAGCATTGACAGAGTACAACTCAAAATTATAACCACTTATCTTTTCGCACAAAATGTGTGCCCAAGTTGAAACTCCTCCCCCATGAAAAGGATAGGTCCCTTCTAAAGCCATTAAAATAGATTTCTTCACACCTTCCTAAATTACTATTTATTAGTTACAAAAGTAAAATTTATCTACTATAAATATCAAAACATTTCGTCAGAAAAACTTAATTCTTCCAATACCAACTAGAAATAGAGTGATTATATTAATAATTTTATTTTATAATTACTAAACTAGAAGCATGAAAACAAATATGGTTAAAAAACGCTTAATCAAAGTTATCTTCTTTAAATAATTTATTTTTTTAGCCAATTGTTTGTAAAAGTACAATCACGGTATTCGCCGTTAATTTTTATATAAGTTTCTTTAATTTTTTCTTCAGACCATTTTGCAATGGCTTTGATTTGTTTTTCTTTAAGCGCTAATTCTTTTAGACGTGTATAATCTTTAGAATAATCGGCTGGATGCTCTTCGTAACGATTTGTTACTGTGATAATTTTGTAGAATTTTCCTCCTGTACGATCCTCATCAATAATCGGATTTGAAATCCCGTTGTCTTTTAGATTTGCTACTTGACTGTATAATGCTGGATCCATTTTTGTTAACTCAAAACGAGTGTCTTGGGTTTTTGGGTTGGTTAAAACACCTCCGTCATTACGAGTTTCTTTTTCGTCAGACATTGTACGAGCGGCTTCAGCAAAGGTAATTTCTTTGTCTGTAATTCTTTTGCGAATTAATTCTATTTTTTCTTTTGATGCTTTTAGTGCTTCATCTGATACTTTTGGAGAAATTACGATGTGACGCAAATCTACTTCTTGTCCTCTAATTTTTTCTAGATAAATAATATGATATCCAAAATCTGATGGGAATGGATCTGAGATTTCTCCTTCTTTTAGGCTAAATGCTACATCTTTAAATTCTTTTACAAATTGGGTTTTTCTATCCATTTTATAAAAACCTCCATTAGAACTTGACCCTTTGTCTTCAGAGTAAAGCACCGCTTTTCCGAAGAAACTTGATCCTTCTTGCACTTCTTTTTTTATGGCTTTTAGTTGGTCTATTACTTTTTGTTTTGCTTCTTGAGAAACGACTGGTTTTACAACAATTTGTGCTACTTCCATTTCGGCACCAAAAACAGGCAAATCTGCTTTAGGAATTGTTTTGAAAAAATTACGAACTTCTTCTGGTGTAATAATTACTTCATCGACAACTTTCTTTTGCATTTCAGAAGTTAGTTTGTTAACCTTGATAATATCAAATAATTCTGCTCTAAAATCTTGTTCGTTAGACTTCTTGAAGTACTGAACTACTTTTTCCATAGAACCTAGTTGTTCTACCATATAACTAATTTGTTCGTCTAGCTTAGAGTTTACTTCTTTGTCATCTATAACTATACTATCCTGAACCGCTTGATGCGCATATAATTTATCTTCTAATAGTTTGCCTAACATTTGGCAACGTGTAATATCTTTAGTATCTATTCCTTGACTTTTTAGTTCAAGTGTTGTTTTGTCAATATCTGAATCTAAAATAACATAATCACCTACAACAGCAATAACACCATCAATTTTTTGCTTTTTCTCCTGAGCTGAAACTCCTAACGAAATGGCTAAAAGTGTTATTATTAAACTTAACTTACTACTTACTACGTTCATTTTAAAATTATTTATTGGCATTAATTATTTTTTCATTGAAGCTTTCAATCTTTCGAAAACTTCTTGATTTATGGTTACTTTAAATTCTTTTTTCAAGTCGCTTACCCAATTATCTTCTAAATATTGTTGGTAATCGTTTATAACTTTTCCACGAGCTTCATCAAGTGTTTTTGTTCCTGCAGGTACTATTTTTGATACTTTATTTACAAAATAAAACTCTCCGTCTTTATAAACGTCAGAAACTCCAATTTTGAATTTTCCATTTTTAGGAAAATTATCTGAGCCTTCTTCATATGTTTCCTGCTTAGTCATAATATTTACAACTTCTTTAGTATTTAAAGTTTCTTTTAGGAAATCGGCAGTTTGGTCTTTCTTTAATAATTTTCTTGCATTTTTAACAACATCCATTTTTGTGGAAGAAGCAACTAGAACATCAGCTCTATTTTTCCACTGGTATTTGTTTTGATTAGCATTGTAATAATTTTTAAGCCCCAAAGTATCTTGTTTTGCTTTCTCCCAAATTTCTTTTTCCATTAGGTCAAAAAGCAATAATCCATCACGGTACTCCTCGATAACATTTGCAAATTCTGGAAATTCTTTTTCTAGATTGTCATTATAGTAATTTGTCATTTGAGTATCGACAAAATTTTGATACACATAATCAACTAATTTACCAATAGGTTTTATTTTTAAGTTCGATTTTTGTTGAGAATCTAAATTTGACAAAAATGCGGTTGCTTTTACTTCATAATTTTCAACTTTAAACAACACTTGGTTGTAATCTTTCATATTTGTTGGAAGAATCCAATCGCTAGAATAAAATTTATCTGTAACCAATGCTTTTATTTTTGCATATAAATTTTCGTCTCGGACAATCGTATATTTTTTCTGAAGTTTTGTTGTTAGCGAATTTGTGATTAGTCGAGAACGATCGTCTTTTCTAATTTTTGTATCCAATTCTCTTTCCATTTCGTCGAGTTTTTTTATTGGATGCTTGTCAACTAATTTCACAATATGCCAACCAAATTGACTTTCGAATGGTTCTGAATAAGAGTTAGGTATTGTAAGCCCAAAAGCTACGTTTTCAAATTCTTCTGAACTTAGTTGTCCTGAAGCAAAACGAGGCAAAAGCCCACCTTTTGGTGCTGAGTTTTTATCTTCCGAAAACTGATTAGCTAAACTCTCAAAGTTTTCACCTTGTTTTAGTTTTGTATAAATATCTTGAATTCTTGATTTTGGTTTTTGAATATCCTCCTGTGAATCTGTCGTTGTTGCAGGCTTTAAAATCATAATATGAGACACAGTAACTTCGCCACGATTATCACGAGAATCTACTACCTTTATTAAATGGTAACCAAATTTTGTGCGAACTGGCATCGAAATTTCACCTTTCTTAGTGTTAAAAGCAGCAGATTCGAATGCGTAAACCATCCTAAAAGCTGAAAAATAGCCTAAATCACCTTTGTTTTCTTTGGCTGAAGGATCTTGAGAAAATCTAACTGCAAGATCATCAAATTTTTCTCCTGCTAGTGCTTTTTTTCTAATATCTAAAGCTTGATTGTATGCTTTTAATGTATCTGCTGGTATTGCATTTTCATCGACAGTGATTAAAATGTGTGAAGCTCTAATTTCTTTTAGCGAACGATTGTAACCTTCTTCAATAAGTGCTTTTGTTACTTTAGTATCAGATGTATAATTTTTAGATAACTGAGTTCTATATGATTTTAACTCATTTATATATTTTACATTATTTTGTAGTCCTATTTTATTGGCTTTGTTTATTTTAAGTTTGTAACCAACGAACAATTCCATATACTGATTTAAATCTTTTTGAGATTCGTCTTTTACTAAATCGATATTTTTGTTGTAAACTCTTGAAAACTCATCTGTATAATATGGTTTATCATCAATAGAAAAAAGAATTTCTTTTTTCTCACTTTGAGCGAAAGCCAAACAATTAAGAGTTAGTGCAAAACCTAAGATTATTTTATTAATTCTCATTCTTGATATTTATTTTTAAAGATACTTTTTTTAATAACGAACAAAAATAACAATTCGGTTACATTATACAACTATATTGTTATGTATTAACAAAAATTTATATAAACAAAAAGCATCCCACAAAAGTGAGATGCTTTTAAATAAATAACACAATGAATATTACATTGAAATAATAACAAACTCACTTCTTCTATTGGCTTGATGTTCTTCTTCAGAACATTCGATTCCGTCTGCACATTTGTTTACTAATTGAGATTCTCCATAACCTTTTCCTGATAATCTACTGATATTAATACCGTTTTTAACTAGCCAAGCAATTGTAGATTTCGCTCTTCTATCTGATAGTTTTTCGTTATAACTAGCAGTTTGACGACTATCTGTATGCGATCTTACATCGACTTTCATCCTAGGATTTTGTTGCATTACTGCTAGAATTTTTTCAAGTTCTAATGCTGCATCTTGTCTAATATTAGATTTATCTAAATCGAAATAAATAATTTTGATATTAAATGTTTTAGCTAAATCCGAACCTACTTTAACAGTTTTGATTCTTTTTTCAGCTATTAAGTCATTGAAAGTATCACCACCCGCTACTTTTCCAGTAACTACACTGTTTTCTACGGTATCAAAATCTTTGTTTTCTGATCTAACAAAATATTGTTTTTCGCACTCTAAATCTGCAAAACTGTATTCTCCTTTTTCAGTTGCAAAAATCGATTTTAATTCAACCATTTTATCGTCATACAATGTAACTTTTGCATTTGGAATTATTTCAGTAGTTTCCTTATCTGTTACAACGCCTGAAAGATTTTGTTTGCAATCGTATTGCAAAGGAATTTGTTCAAACAATTTATAGATATCATCATTCCCTTTTCCTCCATCACGATTTGAGGTAAAAAAACCTAGTTTGCTTTTTGATTCTATTAAGAAAGCAAAGTCATCTTGTGGTCCATTTATTGGTGTTCCAAGATTAAAAACTTTAGACATAGTCCCATCAGGAGCCATTTTTGTAACAAATACATCTAATCCTCCCAAACCTAATTGTCCATCGGAAGCAAAATACAACTCATTATTATCAGATACAAATGGGAAAGTTTCTCTTCCTTCAGTATTTACAGGGTTCCCTAAATTTACTGGTGTGCTATATGTATCATCATCATTTATAGTTACTTTAAAAATATCTGACAAACCCACAGTTCCTGGCATATTTGATGCAAAATACAATGTTTTTTCATCTGGACTTAATGCAGGATGTGCTACACTATATAAATCACTATTGAATGGTAATTCAACAATATTTTTCCATTCATAGTTTTCGAGGGTTGCTTTGTATAATTTTAATTTTGTCGTTCCTTCAGCATCTGTTTTTCTTTTACCATCATTAAAGTTGTTTCTGGTAAAATACATTGTATTCCCGTCTTTTGTAAATACCGCTGTAGATTCGTTAAATTTAGAATTTACTTTGCTTGCCATTCTTTCTGGAGCAAGTAATACTCCGTCTCCGTTTATCTGGGAAGTAAATAAATTAGAAAAAGATTGTCCAGTCCAAGTGTGTTTTCTACTTGAAGCGCCACTTGTATCTCTGGCTGAAGTATAAACAAATTTATCTTTGTTTAACGCTGCTCCGTAGTCTGAATATACTGTGTTTATTCCTGCATCTTCTATTTTAAAACGACCAGAGTTGGCTTTAATTTCACTAATATAGTTTTGATTTGCTTTATAAATAGAAGCTCGAACATCTGCTCCAGATTTTTGACTAAATTGATATAAATAATCTTCTGCTTTTTTGTAATCACCTATAGATTTTAAACAAAGAGAATATCTGTAATAGTATTCTTTGTCTACTTCTTCTCCAAGATTAAAAAGCTGTCCATACCATTTTGCTGCTTCACTTAAATTAGCATTAAAATAATTTGCGTTTCCTAATTTTTGAAATAAATCGACTGATTTGTAGCCTTTTTCAGCTACTTTTTGATAAATTTCTATAGCATTAATGTAAGCTAAATCATTATATTTTTTATCCGCAGATTCTATTTTTGCCTTTTGAGCTAAAATTGATGAAAAGCTTAAAAAAGCACATATAATTATTAATTTTAATTTCATAATCTTTTCTATTTAGAAGAATCTAGGTGAAACAATTTTATCGTAATTTTTAAACAATTCATATCTCAAGAATATTTCATGTGACCCTGAATTATAGTTACCCAATCTGGTAGTTTCTAAATCATACGCGTATCCTGCGAACAAAGAATCTGATATTTGAAATCCAGCCATTAAACTTAATGCCGCACTCCATCTATAAGCTGCACCTAACGTAAATTTCTCATTATATAAGAAATTTGCAGACAAGTCTACTTGAAGTGGCGCTCCTTTTACCATTTTTGTAAGCAATGCTGGTTTCAATTTTAAACTTGATGACAAATCAAAAACACGTCCTGATATAAAGTAAATGTGCATCCTCTCGCTTGCAATAGAAGATTTTACATCGTCTTTATAATGTTGCGTTTCTAAAATATTAGGAACCGAAAGTCCAAAATAGGTTTTGTCAGAATGCCAATAAGCACCTACACCAATATTTGGAGAGAATTTATTATCCACATTATATAATAACTTATCTCCTAAATCGAATTGAGTTGTTTTACCAATAAGATCTACATTAAACAAATTAGCAGTCCCTTTTACTCCAAAAGACAATTTATATGCTTCTGATGTTTTAATAGAATAAGAAATATCTACAGAAATTGAATTTTCATCAGCTGGACCTATTTTATCATTAATAAATGACAATCCTAAACCAATATTTGTATTTTCAATTGGAGAGTTTAGCGATAAAGCATTAGTTACTGGTGCGCCATCAAGACCAACCCATTGGTTTCTATGCAATCCAAAAATACTCAAAACCCCTCTTGTACCAGCATAAGCAGGATTTATATTAATAGTGTTATACATATATTGTGTGAACTGGGAATCTTGTTGTGAATACATTGACACTCCAATTAGTACAAACAATAATGTTAAAAATTTTCTTTTCATTTTTTTTATTTTTTATAATTCCAAAAAGGGAAATTAATCCCCTTTTAGATTATTATCTATTAATATATAAATATCCTGAACGATCTTTAGTTTCTCCTGAATCTTTTGTATACTTAACAATATAGAAATAAGTTCCGACTGGCAATTGCAAAATCTGATTAAGGGTCACTCTTCCTTCAGATATTCCTTTAAATGATCTATCGTTGTTATTATAACCTGAAACCTCATACACTAAAACGCCCCATCTATTATAAATTTCTACAGTATTATTCGGATATTTATTTATTCCATCAATAAAAAATACATCATTATCACCATCCCCATTTGGAGTCATATGAGTGTAAATATCTAAATCCTGTATAGTGTTTACAACAATTGTAACTGTCGCAGTATCGCAATTTCCTGGAGGCGTTGGTGTTGCGCCAACTTCACATATAGTATACTCGAAAGTATATGTTCCAGCTGGTGTTCCTGGAGCAACAGACACGTTACCATTAGTTGTATCTAATAAAATTCCTGTAGGCAATACCCCAACTACTGTTAATGTAATCTCACCAGGAGCCGTTCCTAACATAACAGGGTTTCCATTGAAAGTGTCATTATCAAATATATTAATTATATCAGCAACTCCTGCAGAGCCTGAAATGGTAGTAGCAGTATCATCTTCAGCATCAATCACATTGGATACAATTACTGTTGCTACTGCTGTATCACAGTTACCTGGTGGGGTTGGCGTGGCGCCTGTTTCACACAATTGGTACGTGATCGTATATGTTCCACTTGGCGTATTGGCCGCTACTGTAATTACTCCATCTACATCGATACTCAATGGACCATTTGATCCTACTGTTACATCCGTATTGGCTGTGGTTACCGGTACTCCGTTTATTGTATCGTTTCCTATTACGGTACCTGGTACGGTCGTTGCTGTTGCGCCAGTTGTTACTGTTACTGCTGGATCTACTATCGCATCGATTACATTAAATGGTACTGGTGTATTAGTTGATGTATTATTTGCTGGTGTTGGATCGGTTTCTGTTAATGTTATAGTAGCTGTATTGGCATAACTTCCTGTTGCATTTACTGTAACTGTTATATCTAATGTTTCGCTTGCGCCATTGGCTAAGTTTCCTATTGTCCAGTTTGGTGCTGTCCATGTTCCTGTACTTGGCGTAGCACTTACAAAAGTATAGCCTGCTGGAAGTACATCATTAACCACAACATTCGTTGCATTACTTGGCCCTGCATTGTTCGCTGTTAAAGTAAAGGTTACATTACTACCTACAGCAGGTGTAGCGTTACTTACCGTTTTAACGATCCCAACATTGGCACAGAAAGAATAATTTAACAATAAAGAAGTTGAAAGAATTGAACCAACATTTCCACTTGTTGCTCCATTAGCATTAAATTCAGTTACAGCAGCAGAATTTGTCGTTCCATTTACACCTCCAAGAACAGTTTTAGTAGAACCATCCGTTGTAACATTTATTAAAATGACTCCTCCACTTCCTCCTCCTCCAGGTCCTTCAGATTCATTAGATCCGATTAATTGGTTTCCTCCATTACCTCCATTGGTATTTATTGTTATGGTATTCCCTATTGTATTCGCTTGAACGACAATAGATCCACCACCACCACCACCACCAGGAGCATCGTTGTGACCACCTATAGTATTTAATCCATTTTCTCCATTAGCTGTAATCGAACCAGTTCCTGTAATATTGTTTTGAACTACTAGTACAACAACTCCGCCACCGTCACCACCGTCCGCGTTCGCATTATTATTACCATCACCAGCTCCACCTCCACCTCCGAAGAAAACTTGAGCTTGTGTATTAGTAATTGGTGTAGGTCTTGCTCCTAATCCTCCTCCAGCATCTCTTCGATCGCCTCCCCATGCAACTATAACAGCAGCAGCAGGTGAACCTGGAGCTATAAAATTAGCAGGGTATGAAGGTCCATTTATACAAGCATTTAAATTATTACTTCCAAAAGTATAACCTCCTTTACCTCCACCTGAAGAGTTTGTAAGTGCATTTCCATTTGCAATATAATCAGGATCAAGAGCCCAAGCACCAGGAACTCCACAAGTTCCGAAGCTATTCATTATACCAGATCCTCTAAACCAATTTGCGAGTATTCCACCATTAGCTCCACCGCCGCCTCCAGCGTTATGACCGTTTCCACCACCACCACCATTGGCAGCACCACCACGTCCATATCGACCGTTATACAACGCATCATAATCGTCTCTATACCCTGCTATACCTTCTCCTTTTTCAGCCCCAAGACTGGAATTATTTGTTCTAAAATCAACTGTAAAACTATTATCAAAAGCAGAACTATTATTATCTCTTGTCCCTCCTCTGAAGCCAGAAAGATTTGCATTAATTGCTCCATTATTTATAATCTGATTAGCTAATGCAACAACAACCCCTCCTCTTCTTCTTTCTATAGCTGAAGCGCTTGCTCCACCAAATGAAGGATTTCCCCACGGTACAGGAACAACAGAAGCAGCTGCATTTATAGTTAAATTAACATATTGAGGAACCCTAATAACCTGCACGTATCTAGAAGCAAAGTAAGACAGTTTTGTAGTACATGTCATTGTAATAACGTTACCCGCAACACTTTCTACATAAGCAAACTCATAACCTCCAGCTCCATTAACAATGGTCACAGAACCGTAATTTATTGTATTTGTTGCATCAATAACAGCTCCTTGCGCCTGATACAACATAATTAAATCACCTGGTGATAAATTATTAGAAATAAAGCCGGTAGCTTGAGTAACATAACCCGCGGGTAGGTACCCAATACCATCTCGATTTAATTCATTGATATCAAATACAGTTATTGTATTAGAACCTGCAAGAACATTAGCAGTAACTCGAGTATATCTATTGAGCAGCGTATTTGATGCATTAACAGTTATCGAACCATCTTTGCCTGTTTGAGCAAAAGTATTTGAAAAACCAAATAATAATAATAATAATAATAAACTTACCCTCTCTTTAAAATTAATTTTGCTAAGATAAAAAAGTGAAAAATGGCACGAAGGCACTTTTAAGTTGTATTTTGAATTTTCATTAATTTTCTGAGTAAAATATTTATTCATAAGTTATAATATTTGTTATCATTCTTTAATTAACAGAATTATATCACAAAATTATGTTAATATTTTGTAACATCCAAATATAAACAAAATACTGTAATTCAAATATTTAAAAACAACTTCTTTATTCAATACATCCTTTTCAATTGCAAACCTGTTATTGCAAAGACACAAGCTCTTTTAAGCTTATACAATAGCGACAAACGTCTATTTTATTACAACTATTATTAAAAATCCTAGTTTTAGACTGAAATTAAATTTTATACAAACAACCAATACTTATTTATAAATACTATTTTTGCAAAAATATTTTAAATGAGTTTTTTAAAAGAAATAGAACGTAGACGAACTTTCGGGATTATCTCCCATCCCGATGCTGGTAAAACAACACTCACAGAAAAGCTATTGCTTTTTGGTGGTGCGATACAAGAAGCTGGAGCCGTGAAGAATAATAAGATTAAAAAAGGGGCAACTTCTGATTTTATGGAAATAGAACGTCAGAGAGGGATTTCTGTTTCTACTTCGGTTTTAGCATTTATATATAAGGACAAGAAAATTAATATTCTGGATACACCAGGACACAAGGATTTTGCCGAAGATACTTTTAGAACACTAACCGCTGTAGATAGCGTTATTGTGGTTATTGACGTTGCCAAAGGTGTCGAAGAACAAACCGAAAAACTTGTCGCCGTTTGCCGAATGCGTAAAATTCCTATTCTGGTTTTTATAAATAAGTTAGATAGAGAAGGAAAAGATGCTTTCGATTTGATGGATGAAGTAGAGCAAAAACTAGGACTAACCGTTACTCCTATGAGTTTCCCTATAGGAATGGGTTACGATTTTCAGGGAATATATAATATTTGGGAAAAGAACATCAATCTTTTTAGTAGCGATAGCCGAAAAAACATTGATGATGTAGTAGCTATTTCAGATGTACAAAGTCCTGAATTAGAAAAAATAATTGGTCAGAAACCTGCCAATGATCTTCGTGATAATTTAGAATTACTTACTGAAGTTTATCCGCCTTTTGACAGACA
>NZ_JAYSSZ010000013.1:0-6011 GCF_043720215.1 Flavobacterium sp.
GACATCACGTTGCTTTTTCCCCATGGCTTTACGCAAAACGTCGGCATCACCTTTAGAGAAATCGGCTAATCTTTGTGACAAAAGCATTACTTGTTCTTGGTAAACTGTAATTCCGTAAGTATCTTTTAGCAGTTCTTCGCAAGCTTCAAGGTCATATTCTATAGGTTCTTCGCCATTTTTTCTCTTAATAAAACTTGGTATATAAGCAATAGGTCCTGGACGATATAAGGCGTTCATGGCAATTAAATCGTTAAAAACTGTAGGCTTCAGTTCCTTCATATACTTTTGCATTCCCGCACTTTCATACTGAAAAATTCCAACCGTTTCACCACGTTGAAAAAGTTCATACGTTTTTACATCATCAATAGGAAAGGTATCTGGATCGAGTACTTTTCCTGTTCTGTATTTTACGAGTTTTACAGTATCTTTTATTAAGGTTAGGGTTTTTAGTCCCAAGAAATCCATTTTTAACAATCCTGCACTTTCGGCAACGGAGTTGTCAAATTGAGTTACATATAAATCGGAATCTTTCGCAGTGGTTACAGGAACAAAATTGGTAATATCACTTGGAGTAATAATTACTCCACAGGCATGAATTCCTGTGTTACGTAAATTTCCTTCCAGAATTTGTGCTTGTTGAATGGTTTCTCCACCCAAATCTTCTTCTTTAGAAAGTACAATTAATTCTTTCATTCGGTCGAAATCCTCTGGACGCAAAACTTTTCGGATTTCGGCTTCGGTATCGTTCATAAAACGAGCCAAATTCCATTTTCCAGGCAACATTCCGGGTAATAATTTGGCAATTTTATCTGCTTCAAAAAGAGGTAAATCTAATACTCTGGCGGTATCACGAATAGCTGATTTGGCAGCCATAGTTCCGTAAGTAATAATTTGGGCAACTTGTTTTTTTCCATATTTTTCAATTACATAATCCATGACTTTACTTCTTCCTTCGTCATCAAAATCGATATCGATATCGGGAAGCGACACACGATCAGGATTTAAGAATCTTTCGAAAAGCAAATTGTATAAAAGAGGATCAATATTGGTAATTCCCAAACAATACGCCACTACAGAACCTGCTGCAGAACCACGTCCTGGACCAACAGAGACATCCATTTTTCTAGCTTCTGCAATAAAATCTTGCACGATTAGGAAATAACCTGGATAACCAGAATTTTGAATCGTTAATAATTCAAAATCTATTCGCTCTTGTATTTCTGGTGTAATTTCTGGATATCTTCTTTTGGCACCTTCATAAGTAAGATAATGCAAATATTTATTTTCTCCTCGAACACCACCATCAGTTTCGTCTTCTGAAACTAAATACTCAGATGGAATTTCAAATTTTGGCAATAAGACATCTCGATATAAGGAGTAAATTTCTATTTTATCTACAATTTCTTGAATATTGACAATGGCTTCGGGCAAATCAGAAAACAATTCTTTCATTTCTTCTCCCGATTTGAAATAATATTCCTGATTGGGTAAACCGAAACGATATCCACGACCACGACCTATTGGTGTGGCTTGCTTCTCACCTTCTTTGACACATAATAAAATATCATGCGCATTAGCATCATCTTTAGAAATATAAAAAGTATTGTTAGTTGCAATGAGTTTTACTGCATGCTTTTTTGCAAAGGATATTAAGGTTTGATTGACACGGTTTTCGTCTTCTTGATTGTGACGCATCAATTCGAGATAAAAATCATTTCCAAATTGCGATTTCCACCAAATCAAAGCTTCTTCAGCTTGGTTTTCTCCAAGATTTAAAACTTTACTAGGAATTTCTCCATACAGGTTTCCTGATAAAACAATAACATCTTCCTTATATTGTTCGATTACGTTTCTATCGATTCTGGGCACATAATAAAATCCTTCTGTATAAGCAATAGAAGACATTTTGGCTAAATTATGATAACCTTTTTTGTTTTTTGCTAAGAAAACAACTTGGTAACCATTGTCTTTTTTGGTTTTGTCTTTGTGATTGTCGCAAACAAAAAATTCGCAACCTACGATGGGTTTCATTTCAACCTCAGTGGCTTCTTCCCCATTTTCTATTGCAGTGGCATTTTTTGTAGCGGCAGTTTTATTTTGATTCAAAACATCTCGAACAAAATGAAAAGCACCCATCAAATTGGCATGATCGGTCATGGCAACGGCCGACATTTTATTTTTTGCAGCAGCAGCAACGAGTTTCGCCACAGAAATTGTAGATTGTAAAACCGAAAACTGAGTGTGATTGTGCAAATGCGCAAACTTTGCATTTGCTAAATCCTGAGTAATTTCGATTGAAATGGGTGTTTTCGTCTCAACTTTTTCAGCTTGTTGAAAACGTTTAGCTATTTCGGCAGAAGCTACTTTAAGATTTATGTGTTTTAGACCTATAAGCTGAATTTCTCCTTGATTTTTACTCTGAAATTCGTGAAAATAATTGGCTTCAACATCAAGTTCTTCTTTGGTAAAAACTTCTCTTTTTATTAATTCTAAAAAACAACGAGTCGTTGCTTCAACATCGGCAGTAGCATTGTGTGCTTCCGAAAATGGGACTTTAAACAAATATTGATGAAGTTCTGTTAATGTTGGTAATTTGAATCTTCCGCCACGACCTCCAGGTAATTTTAATAGTGATGCGGTAACTTCGGTACAAGTGTCCAGAACTGGCATTTTGACCATATCGGAACCAATATTGGCACGATGAAATTCGCAACCCATAATATTGACATCGAATCCTACGTTTTGTCCAACTATAAATTTAGTTTTTGATAATGCAATATTAAATTTTTCTAAAACTTCCTGCAAAGGAATTCCTTGTTCTATTGCCAATTCTGTAGAAATCCCGTGAATACGCTCTGCATCATAAGGAATATTAAATCCATCAGGTTTTACCAAATAATCTTGATGCTCAATAAGATTCCCCATCTCGTCATGAAGTTGCCATGCGATTTGGATACAACGAGGCCAGTTGTCAGTATCCGTTATTGGTGCTGACCAACTTCGTGGTAATCCGGTGGTTTCGGTATCAAAAATTAAATACATTTTGTTGAGCTTTAGGCTTTAGGCTATAAACCGTAAGCTTATTTTAGATAAAGACAAAAATACATTTTATGCGGTTGAATGTCAATTTTAGTTATTAACAAAAATATTAAATCAACTCATATTTTACAGCCATTTTAATCAATAAAGCGGTGTTGCTTGTCTCTAACTTAAGCATCAAATTTTGACGATGTGTGCTCACGGTCGTGATGCTAATAAAAAGTTTATCGGCAATTTGTTGGTTGGTTAATCCTTCAGCAATTTCTTTTAAAACCTCAAGTTCCCTTCGGGTTAAAATGGGTTTTTGGTCGTATTTTGAAGTATTTTGTTTTTGATAATCGACATTAAAAAACATATTGCCTTTGGAAACTGCTTCTATGGCTTGCATTATTTCTTCTTTGGACGAATTTTTTAATAAATAGCCACTTGCACCGTTTTCTATCATTTTAGAAACGTAATTTCGATCGTTGAAAGTGCTCAATGCCAAGCATTGAATAGTAGGAAATTCGGTTCTGATTTTTTTGCACAGATCGATACCGCTAATATCGGGTAAATTGATGTCGAGAAAAGCAATATCCACTTCATTTTTTTTGAGAAAATCAATGGCTTGAAAAGCATTTTCGGCACTGCCAACAATAATAATTTCTTCATTTTGGCTAAGCAATGCTTTGAATCCTTCAATTACCATTGGGTGATCATCGACTATAAAAAGTTTGTGCTTCATTTTTATGTTATTTCAAATTCAATGTGAGTTGATGTTCCTTTGCTGTCAGATTGTATGTCTATTTTTCCGTTAAGGTATTCCACTCTGTGGTTGATGTTTGACAAACCAATTCCGTTTTTCTTTATCGCATTTACATCAAAACCTTTTCCATTATCTTCGACAGTTAACGAAATTATATTGCCATTCCTAGATAATTGAATATTGGATTTTGTAGCCTTGGCGTGTTTTATGGTATTGTTTAGTAATTCTTGAACAATTCTATATAATACAATTTCGGTGGTTTGTTCCAATCGTTCTTCCATTCCGAAACTTTGATAAGAAACTGTTAATTCTGAATTCTGAGAAACCGATTCACAATAGCTTCTTAGGGTTTCCTCTAGTCCAAATTTTAATAAAGCTTCCGGCATCATATTGTGCGCTACACGGCGCATTTCGGCAATGGCATTGTCTATTTGAGAAATGCTTTTGGTAAATGTACCCGCATTTTCTTCTGATAAAATTACGTTTCCTTTCATACTATTCAATTGAAATTTTACACCTGTTAGAATTCCGCCCAATCCATCGTGCAAGTCACGCGCCAGCCGCGTTCGTTCTTGCTCTTCGCCTTGTATCATATTTTGTGTCGCATCAATCTTTTTTTCTTGATGTAATTGTATGATTTCTTGATCGTTAATTTTTTTTCTGGCTCTGTAATTTTTGTACAGTAAAAAACTAAAAATTAGTAATCCAATCACTACAGCTGCTAATGAATAAATGAATGTTCTTTGTTTGATTTGTTTTTTTTCAAGTAGTAAAATTTCTTTATCTTTCTTTTCAACTTTATACTTCTCTTCTAAATCAAGTGAAAATTTCGACATTTCTTCATCATTAATCATAATATTTACTGAATCATATTTTGATCCATATCTTTCAGCTTCATAATATTTATGTTCCGCATATTTCAAATTTGTTTTTAGGTAATATAAATTCAATAATTGCCCCTGCAAACTATCATTTATGGCCATCTCTATTCCATTATTCAATTCAAGATCTGCTTGTTTAAAATTATCATTAAAAATATGATAATGAGCATTCAATCTTACAATAACATTTCTGTCAGCGGTACTTAAAACTGAATTGTTTTCTGATGCAATAATATTTAATTCTGCTATAGATTTTTTCAGCTTTTCTTTATCAGCAGTTTGAATATATATTGAACATAGATTTATTAATGCTTTTGATGAAGATCTGGGAAAATTTTCTTTATTAGCAATAGCTAATTGACTTTTAAATAATTTTTCTGCTTTTGCATTTTCATTCATATTCATATATGTCAAGGCTGTATTATTTATGCATATTAACAATCCTTTTATGTTTTTATATTTTTTGCCTGATTCAATTCCTTTCTCTCCATAATGAATAGCTTTTTTAAATTGATTTAATTCAAAGTATAACCTTGATAGGTTTCCATAATTAATGGATAAATTGAGTGTATCTCCGACAGATTTGCTAAACTTCAAAGAATAAAGAGCATATTTTATAGCTAAATCTGTCTTACCTAAATTTTGATATAGCGAAAATAATGTACGATACGATTCAGCTTCTTGAAGCATATTACGATTGTTTTTTGCAATTTGATTTGACCTTAATGTGTATTTCAAAGCTTTATTATAATCAGATTTGGCGTGGAAAACTTTAACTAGTTCAAAATTATAATCATAATCGTATTTTGAAGCCTTTAATTTTTTAATCAATTTATCACTAATATTCAAATAATATAATGTAGAGTCGGGATTCGTTTTTAAATATTCATCTTCAATAGCAAACAAAAGCTTTATTTTGCTTGTGTCTTCTTTCATAACAGGCAACTTTCTCAACATGCTATCTAATTTAGATTGAGAAAACATTCCAGAAGAATAAAAAGCAAATACTGTTAAGATCAAAATTCTTTTTTTCATAATTTATTATTTGAATAGTTAGACAAAGTTAACCACAAGTTCCTTTTTCTTATCTCCTATAAAAGTAGGATATTATAAATCATTATTATACAGTAGAGTAGGCTTTTTTCTATCCGCTAATTTTACATTATTAAAACGATAACACCTTAATAATGAATAATATGAAAAAAACACAATTACTCTTGATGCTGGTATTACTTATTGGTTTCAACAAAATTCAAGCGCAACAAGCCACACTAGCATCGGGCGGAAATGCTACAGGAACTGGCGGAAGTACCAGTTACTCTATTGGTCAAATAGATTACATTGCG
>NZ_JAYSSZ010000014.1:0-17308 GCF_043720215.1 Flavobacterium sp.
TGTTTTGTGGTGTCCAACCACCATTGGTTCCAGGTTTCCAACTTATTAGGTCTTTTATTTTATTATAGTAAAATGTCTGAGAAAGTTTTATTTTTTGAAACGAAAATACATTTCCAACCTCAGCTTGATAAGAACTTTCTACTTTTAGGTCTGGATTTCCCTGATCTGAAGTTCCTTCCCAATACAAATCATTGAAAGTAGGGATTCTGTAATTTCTAGAAAGATTAATTTTTACAGTATACCAGTTATCCAAAAAGCAAGAAGTTCCCGCAGAAAATAACAACGGGCTTTTGTAATTATCTGTAATTTCTTGACGAATCCCAAACTCATTTTGCCATTTCTTACCTAACTGTTGTTTGACTAATACTGCTGCCGACCCAATTTTTCGTATATTATTGCCAAAACTTGTACCGAAACCCCTGGTTTGATTATAGTCTATAATTGTATTAATTTTTAAAGATTTTAACAATTGATAGCTCAAATCTAATTTTGCAATGGCACTTTCAGATTTACCAAAGCTAAAATAACGACTCGCTATATTTCCAAAATATTGATATTCTTCAACAATATAAGCCGATTTAAGATTGGCCGAAAATTTATCAAAGTTACCTTCATACTCTAATAAGTTACGGCTAAAACTGTTTACATACTTTGTTTTTGTATCGGATTCGGATACCAAAGACAAATGCCTGTCGGTATTTGAGGTTTGACTGTAAAATTTAATCAAATTAGTTGAATTAATTTTATACCCAATATTAGCATTTAAACTCGTATTTAAATATTCTCCGTTTAAGTTTTTTCTTTGCTCTCCTTTCCAAGTAAATAGTTTAATATAAGGATATTCATTCTTAGACTCATTGTAAGAAAAACCAATTTGAGCACTCCATTTTTCGTTAGACAGGAGCGATTTATAGTTTATTCCAGAAGTATCAAAACTACCGTAAGACAATTGTAGGTTATTAGTAAATTGTTTTTTGAAACTCAAATTATTGTTTAAATGCACACTTCCACCCACGGCACCACTACCATAAATGACACTTCCACCTCCAGCTTTAACACTGATTGAAGAATAATCGTTTGAAGTTATTGTATTAAAATCGGTGCTACCATTAAGTTGCGAATTAATATTTATTCCGTTCCAAATCACGGCTGTTTGTGCCGATGTTGTTCCTCTAAATGAAACCGTAGATAGCATACCACGACCATATTCTTTAAAATAAATCGAACTATTGTAATTGAGTAGATCAGTAAGCGAAGATTGATTTTTACTGATTATCGAATCGTTTAAAACCAGGATAGATTGAGATTTATTATTGGTTTTCAAGTAAGGATCTGATACAACAACTTCTTTTAAAATAGTTATAGTATCGTTTTGTGCCATAACTAATTGGCAAACCAAAATGGAGAAGAATAAAATGTATTTTCTTAAAGTCATAATTTCAGAATCTCTTTTCCCGAAGATTCGATATTTGTTAAGAATTGAGGCAGGTCTCCTGGCTTGCGTCTTGTTGTTTACCTTCCCATCTCAAAATGATAGACAGTGGTTTGTAGATAACAACAAGCTTTGTAGCTTACAGTTGCGGGAACAGCTTTGGTATTTATCCAAATTCCCTTTTAATTCCTTTCTTTTTTAAAAAAAAGTTAGAAACCTTAATTCGAGTGCAAAGATAATTGCATAAATATTAATAACACAATTTTTTCAAGCTTTTTAAATATATTTTTAAATTATAATCAACATTACTCTAGTTAAACTAACTTTTTATTATAAATTGATCTTTTTTACTTCCCCAAAATCAACTTTATTTTGAAAAGCATCCTTCAATGATAAATTAGAATTTTTACACAAAACACTTCTAATAACTCCAGCGTGTGTTATAATTACAATTGATTTTGAATGTTTTGCTTTTTTTATTTCGTCAAAAAAAGTATTTACCCTTTCGTATAATTGTACGAAGGATTCACCATTTGGCACAGATACATTTACAAAATCTTCCATCCAAGGATTCAGCATTTCTAACGGAATATCATTCCATTTTTTTAGTTCCCACTCGCCAAAATTCATTTCCATTAACCGTGAATCAGTTTTATAATTGCCTTTTGAAATATAATTAGCTAATATTGTACATCGTCTCAAAGGACTAGAATATACGATTGCATCTGAAGGAATTTCTGTTTTTATAGATTCGAAAAGAGATAAATAATCTGCTTGAATTTCTACATCTGCTTGACCGTAACAGATGCCTTTTTCGCAAACCGTTTCGGTATGACGGACTAAATAAATTTCCATATTCCTATAATTGACAGATAAAAAACAACTTCACACACTTGTTGCGTGGCTCCTAAACAATCGCCCGTGTAACCGTCAATCCATTTCTGGAAATAGCGCGCTAGAAAAAAACGAGCTATAATTACAGGAATAATTGACAGTAAAAATTGCCATTGAAAGTAAGACAAAAATAGAAGCGGCATTAATCCAAAAAAGAATGCACCCAATACTTCTCGCCAAGTGTAACTTTGGGCAATGGGTTTGCTTTTACTCGTAGCATCATCTCGGGAATATTGGTGTGTAAAAACAATAGAAATTGCAGCTAATCGACTTAAAGCATGAGCAGAAACGAAAAGTAGAAGATTACAGATTGTAGATTGGGAAGACAGTGTAGAAAGTGATTCAAACTTAAGTAAAAACAATAATACTAAACCAATTGCTCCATAAGCCCCAATGGCGCTATCTTTCATAATTATCAAGATTTTTTCTTTGGTCCAACCACCTCCAAAACCATCACAAACATCAGCAAAACCATCTTCGTGAAAAGCACCTGTGGTTAGAATTCCTGCAATAATCGCTAGAATAATCGCTATATCATTAGATAAGAGAATAGATGAGAAATAATAGACTGCAAAACTTATCACACCTACAATCCAACCAATAAAAGGAAAATACCGAGAAGCTTTGTTCAGATAATCTGGATTATGATCGATGTTTTTCGGACACGGAATTCGAGTATAAAACATTAATGCGGTAAAAAATATGTGAATTTCTTTTTTCATTTTTTATAATTACAACTGAATACTAAATAAACTTTCCAGATTAATTTTGACTTACTCCTGCGCTTTCAAAACTTGCCATTTCATTTAAAAATGCCACTGCAGATTGAATTATTGGAAATGCCACCGCACAACCTGTTCCCTCACCTAGTCGCAAATCGAGTTGTAAAATGGCTCTTGCATTTAAATAATTTAGCAATTTTATATGTGCCTGCTCGGCAGATTGATGACAAAATATAGCATTTTTTATAATTTCATGATTCTTTTTAAATGCAATTAAAAAAGCGATGCTGCAAATAAATCCGTCAACTAGAATCAACATATTATTGTTATAGGCTTCAAGCATTCCTCCAGCCATTTGTATAATTTCAAATCCGCCAAAATAGACTAATTTGCTATTCAAATCATCTGAACCTTTATAATTTTCAATTGCTCTTCGCAGAATTTCATTTTTGAACAGTAATTTTTCATCATTAACACCCGTTCCTTTTCCTACGCAATCTTCAATTGGTAATCCTAAAATAACACTCATTAAAACCGAAGCCGTTGATGTATTACCAATTCCCATTTCGCCAAAACCAATGCAATTACTTCCAGTTTTTGCAATAGTATTAACAATCTGACTTCCTTTAGCAAAACACAAATCGAGTTCGGTTGTACTCATTGCTGCACCGTGTAAAAAAGACTGTGTTCCTTTTGCTATTTTTGCTGAAATTAAATTGGAATTCGTCGAAAAATCATAATTTACCCCAGAATCTACAATAGACAATTGAATATTGTGTTGTTTACAAAATACATTTATCGCCGCTCCACCTTCTAGAAAATTAGTAACCATTTGTCTTGTTACGTCATGTGGATACGCACTCACGCCATGATTTGCAATACCGTGATCGGCGGCAAAAACTATGATATTAGGTTTTGTTATTTTAGGCTCTAATGTTTGAAAAACAGTTGCAATTTGTTTGGCTAAAATTTCTAAAACTCCTAATGAACCTGTTGGTTTTGTTTTGTTGTCTATTTTAAATTGTAAAGCTTCTTCAAATTCAGTTGAAATAGCCTTTTCTATTTTATTACCAACCAACTTAATTTTCGAGTCTTTTTTATGAAGTATTGAAATTTCTTCAACAGATGGTATTTCTTCTTTTTGCTTCCAATTCAGTTGTTGCAACATGGGTTGGTTATCATAATTCGTAGCAGGTTTACCTACGCAGAAATACCCCAAAGGTTCAATATTTTCGGGCAAACCCAATAATTCTTTAAACTCATAATAATTTAAAATTGAAACCCAACCCATGGAATAGCCTTGTTCCGTAAGGGAAAGCCATATATTTTGTGCTGCGCAAACCGCACTAAATTTTATTGCTTCGTTACTACCGACTGTTCCAATAGTGAAATTATTCAGAACAGAACGATCATAACAAATCACAAGTCCTAGTGGTGCTTCTTCAATCGCTTCAAGTTTTAACGCTTGGTATTGTGATTTTTGTTGTTCGCTATCGGTTAGATTTATTGCTTTTTTGTCATAATTCAAAAACAACTCTTTGATGGCTTTCTTAATTTCTGCTGACTTTATAAGATAGTATTTTGTAGCATCTGTCAAACCCACAGAAGGTGCCCAATATCCCGCTTGCAATGCTTTTTCAATGACCACATCGGGAACTTCATCATTCGTAAAATGGCGAGTGTCGCGACGGGATTTTAAAATTTCATCTAAATCAAACATGGTCATCTAATTATTGTTAATTTCCTTTTATCGTTGCAGGAATGCCAGAAATCATCAATACAACGGTATCAGCTTTTTTGGCTAAATATTGATTCATCCAACCTTGTAATTCGGTAAATTTCCGCCCAATGTGAGTGTCGGCATGAACACCCATTCCTATTTCATTGGTAATGATAATAATGGTTGTGTCTTTCTGATTGGCGATGCCATCGAATTCGGATTTGGCTTGTTCCAAACACAATTCTACATCGTTTTTATTATCCACAAAAAAGTTGGTTAACCAAAGCGTCACGCAATCAATAACGGCAACTTTTCCCGAAAAATAAATTTCGCTCAGGTGTTTCTCTTTTTCAATATTTGTCCAGCGGTCGTCACGATCTTTTTGATGACGGTCGATTCTCTTTTGGAAATCATCATCCCATTTTCGAGCTGTTGCTACATACATTGGGTTTTCAGCTAATTCTTTTGCCAAATTTTCGGCATAACTGCTTTTTCCTGAGCGTTCTCCGCCTGTAATTAAATAAATCATTTTTCTTTACTTTTTAAATCCATAAGGACAATGTCGGCATCCATTGGCGCAACAATGTCCTCTTTTGAGATGAAACCAAGCTTTAAAAACATAGTTTCCATTCTCGATATAATAATCAATTCCTTCTAAAATATTAGTCGTTTTTGGTAAGTCTTTCGCTATATTATCAGGAGCATTTTCAGGTGTTATGGTCGCTACATACTCATCAATTTTTGATGAACATGATATTTTAAAACAATTCGAACACAAACAATCTACCACTTCTGAGGGAATAAAAATAGGTGGAAAATCATTACACCAACATTTGCTTCCTTCTGGCGTATCACCACAATTAAAAGGCGTCCCACACGAAGAACAGTTTTTTACTCGAATAGTATTTAGAAAAATTTCTGCCATTACATTACTTTTTCAGTAGTATGAAAAGGCAAATATTTGTGTTTTAATTTGCTTGGAACTTCAAAAAGAGTTGGATGAAAAAGTGCTGCTAACAACTCAATTCCATCCACAACAGTGGTACTGGGTTGGGTAAACATATCGGCATCAGCCATAAAAACAGCATTATTTTGAACTGCTTTTAGATCGTTCCAACCTTCTAGTTGTGTTAGTTCTTCTATCTCTTGGCTGGATCTTTCTACCTCAAACCCGCAGGGTGCAACAACTAAAACTTCTGGGTTATACAAACGAATTCGATCCCAATCTGTAACAATAGAATAGCCCGACGGGTTCGAAAGCATATCAATTCCTCCTGCTTGGGATATTTGATAAGGAATCCAATGACCGCAATTGTATATTGGATCGAGCCATTCCAAAACCATAACTCTTTTTAATGGCGCGTTATTTTTGCGAAGCGTATCTAGAATATAATCGGTTCTAATTTTAAGTTTTACAAGTAATTCATACGCTCGTTCTTCCTTGCCAAAAGCCTTGGCAATAGTAATTGCATTTTCGTAAATATCATCTAAATTCCGCGGGATAAGCGGGATTAATTCTGGTTCTTTCGTTAATTTATAAATGGAACGAGCCACGTGACTGGTGTCTATCTGACAAACATCACATACGTCTTGGGTAAAAATAATATCGGGAGAGATCGATTCTAACAAAGTGTCGTCAATGTAATACAAACTCTTTCCCTGCGCCTTAGATTGTGAGACAATTTGGTCTATTTCCTTGCTCGTATGATTGTTTCCTTCAAGGCAGGAACGAACTACTTTTGGCTTATCCGAAGGACATTCGAAAGTAACACCAACCAACTCATTTTCAAGTCCCATTTCATAAATCATGGAAGTAGCAGCAGGTAAAAAAGAACAAATTTTTAGCATCGTCAATGTATCTTTAAGAATTATTTTTTGATTATTTGCATTTAAAAAAGTAAGAACAAATATAGTAGTTATGAATGCAATTGTTGAGTAAAAATGTTATTTATCTTTTAACGGTATTTTTAAATTGATTCTGATTATAAAAAAATTATAATTTACCTTTGTCATAAAATTTTCAAAAAAAATGAATCTAAATCCTGTTAAATTATCCTTTTTTGTATTGATTTTAATGCTAATTGGATGTAAGAAAAATGAAGAAAATAGAACTAAAACAGCTGAAATTGTTGGAAATTTCGTCACGTATTCAAAAAGCTTAGCAATTTTTAAACATGAAGGATATTCAGTAGTAAAAGTTTCGAATCCTTGGCCTAACGCTAATAAAAGTTTTACTTATATTCTAAAAGAAAAAAACGGAATCATTCCTGATAGTTTACAAAAATATACTACAATTACTGTTCCTTTACAATCGATTGTAGTGACCTCAACAACCAATATTCCTTTTCTGGAAATGCTTGGTGTCGAGAAATCATTGGTAGGTTTTCCGCATACGGATTATGTTTCATCAGAAAAAACTAGAAAATTAATTGATGCTGGTTTGATAAAAAACGTAGGTCAAAACGAAAAATTAAATATGGAGCGTCTCATCGATTTGGCTCCTAATCTTATTGTTGCTTTTGGAGTAGACAACAATAACCCAATGATTGATAATTTACAAAAAAGCGGCCTAAAAGTACTAATTCAGGCCGATTGGATGGAGCAATCACCACTTGGAAAAGCCGAATGGATAAAACTTTTTGGTGCACTTTTTGGCAAAGAAAAAGAAGCTAAAACAATTTTTGATAATATTGTAAAAGATTATAACACTGCTTTACTATCCGTTCAAAATAGTAAGGCAGAAACATCGGTTCTTTATGGCTCTATGTATCAAGATCAATGGTTTGTAGCCAAAGGAAACAGTTGGGTAGCACAATTTATGAAAGATGCAAAGTCGAATTATCTATGGAAAGACCTTGAAGGAACTGGTAGCCTGGGATTATCATTTGAAAACATTTTGGACAAGGCAAAAAATGCAGGATGTTGGATTGCCGCTGGACATTATGAATCATTAGCCGAATTGGGAAAAAGCAATCCTCACTATAGTCAGTTTGATGCGTTCAAAAATAAAAATGTTTATACTTTTGAATCAAAAGTAGGAGCAAGAGGCGGAACTATTTATTATGAATTAGCTCCAAGCCGCCCTGATTTGGTATTAAAGGATTATATCAAAATTTTTCATCCAGAATTATTACCTGATTACACATTAACTTTTGCTCAAAAACTGAATTAAATTGCCTAATAACAATCGAAATATATTCCTTTTTCTAACACTTCTTATTGGAGCAATATTGTTGTTTTTTATCAACATTAGTTTGGGTCAAGTTTTTATTCCTTTCAAAGAAATTTTCAAAAGCCTAACAGGCTCGCAAGCCAGCAAAGAAACTTGGGAATATATTATTTTTAATTATCGATTACCTAAAGCTATTACAGCTATTTTAGTCGGAATGGGATTGTCTGTTTCTGGATTATTAATGCAAACTTTATTTAGAAATCCATTAGCTGGTCCTTATGTTTTAGGTCTTAGTTCAGGTTCGAGTTTAGGTGTTGCTTTTGTCATTTTAGGCGCCAGTTATTTACCAACTTTTATTGCCGAATATTTTTTGTCGCCTTACGGAATTATGCTTGCTTCTTGTTTGGGAAGTTTGTTAGTTCTATTTTTAGTTTTGTTAGTTTCAAAACAATTGCGAGATACTGCTACCATTCTCATTGTGGGACTTATGTTTAGTAGTTTTGCTGGTGCAATAGTTAGTGTTTTAACTTATTTTTCTTCGGCAGAACAATTACAAAAATTCACTTTTTGGTCTATGGGAAGTTTGGGTAATTTATACTGGAATCAAATTGTAATTCTTCTTGTAGCAGTAACAATTGGATTGTTTTTAAGTCTTTTGAATATTAAAGCTTTGGACGCATTATTATTGGGCGAAAATTATGCCCGAAGTATGGGAATAAATTTCAAAAAATCGAAATTTATTATCATCATAGCAACGAGTATTTTAGCTGGAAGTATTACTGCATTTGCAGGACCAATAGCTTTTGTCGGACTGGCAGTTCCACATATTGCAAAAATGGTTTTTCACACGAGCAATCATTGGATTTTATTTTGGAGCACTTTGCTTTTTGGTGCTATTATCATGTTATTTTGCGATATGGTTTCACAAATGCCAGGAACAAATATTACTTTACCTATAAATGCGATTACTTCTATAATTGGTGCGCCAGTGGTTATTTGGTTGTTGGTCAGAAAACGAGGTTTTAATTAAATGGAAAACGTAAAAAACATACTACATACTTCAAATTTAAGCATTGGATATAAATCCAAAAAAAAAGTTGTGGTTATTTCCGAAAACCTTAATTTAAATTTTAAGGAAGGCAAACTCATCACATTAATTGGCGCGAACGGTATAGGCAAATCAACATTATTGCGAACATTAACAGGAATTCAAAAAGCTATTTCTGGAGACGTTTTTTTAAATAACAAATCGATTGAGAGTTATGACAACCAAACATTAGCTCAAAACTTAAGCGTGGTTCTTACCGAAAAATTACCTCCCAGTAATTTGACTGTTTACGAATTAGTAGCACTCGGAAGACAACCCTATACCAACTGGATTGGAAAACTTTCTGCCGTTGATATTCAAAAAATAAACGAAGCCATACAACTTACAAAAATTAATCATTTATCAGATAAGAAGCATTTCGAAATTAGCGATGGTCAATTGCAAAAAGTACTAGTTGCAAGAGCTTTAGCACAAGATACACCTCTTATTATTCTTGATGAGCCAACCACACATTTAGATTTATTACATAAAGTTTCACTTTTTAAATTACTAAAAAAACTCACAAAAGAAACAGGAAAATGCATCCTTTTTTCGACTCATGATATCGATTTAGCTATTCAATTGAGTGATGAAATGGTGGTAATGACTAGAGAAAAAATAATTCAAAATGAGCCTTGTAATTTAATTTCTGATGGTACTTTTAATACCTTATTTAAAGACGAAAACATTATTTTTGATGACCAAAGAGGTAAATTTATTTTTAAATAATTAGCATTTATTTCACATCCGTTGAATTTAAAATATTTGTAATTTTACATAAAATTAAATTTTTTTAAGATGAAAAACTTATTCTTTACTTTATTCTTAGTGGCAGCTATCTCTACTCAAGCACAATTAAAACCTGTATCTTATTTAGACGGAAATCAAAAACTAGAAGGACAGTTAGCCCAGCCTAAAAAAACTCTAAAAAATAAAGCCGGAGTATTAGTTTTACCAGCTTGGATGGGAATTGAAACCAATGCAAAAAATAATGCTACCGAATTAGCAAAACTAGGATACATTACCTTTGTTGCTGATATTTATGGTGTTGACAAAAGACCAACAAACACAAAAGAAGCTGGTCAACTAGCTGGTTATTTTAAAACTAATTATTTAGAATATCACAAAAGAATTCAATTAGCATTAGATCAATTAATAAAAGCTGGTGCAAATCCTGATAAAATTGCCATTAGTGGATACTGTTTTGGTGGAACTGGAGCATTAGAAGCTGCTAGATCTAATTTTAAAGTTAATGGTGTGGTTTCTTTTCATGGTGGTTTAGGCAGAAATGCTTCAAGAATAATCGAACCTATTAATCCTAAAGTTTTAGTACTTCATGGTGCTGATGATTTTTTCGAATCAGATGCAGAAATCAAATCTTTTCAGGACGAAATGCGTACTGCAAAAGCCGATTGGCAAATGGTTTATTATGCCGATGCTGTGCATGCTTTTACACATAAAGACGCTGGAAATAACAAAAGCTCTGGTGTAGCTTATAACGAAAAAGCGGATAAACGCTCTTGGCGTGCGATGTTAGATTTTTTTGATGAGATTTTTGGAAAATAATTATTTAAAATTAATCTGCCTTCTCGCCTCGCCTACTACAAATGCTACAGAATTAGCAATATTATAACTCCTAATCTTATCAGACATAGGAATAGTCAAATGATTTTCGAATAAGTTTAAGACTTCTTTGCTTAGTCCTACACTCTCCTTACCAAAAACCAACCAATCTCCTTCTTGAAATTCGGCTTCATAATACGATTTTTCAGCATGGGAAGACATTAAGAATACTCTCGATTTATCTGAAATTTGGTCTATCCATTCTTGTGTGTTTTGATATTGATTCCAATCTAAATGTACCCAATAATCTAAACCAGAACGTTTCAGGTTTTTATCATTAATTTCAAATCCAAATGGATGAATCAGATGCAAACGATTACCTGTTCCTACACACAAACGACCTATATTACCTGTATTATTAGGGATTTCTGGTTCTACTAAAACAATATTTAACATAATTGGTTGATTTATTCGGTTATTTTGAATGTAGCTACTTCCAAAACTTCTCCAGCTTGTATATTGTTTAAATGTACGTTTCCTATACGAACTCTTACCAATCGTAACGTAGGAAAACCAACAGCTGCAGTCATTTTTCGTACCTGACGAAATTTTCCTTCGGTTACTACAATCGAAGCCCAAGACGTTGGACCATGACGCTCGTCACGAATTTTCTTTCCACGTTCTCCAAAGTTAGGAATTTCATTAACAATAAAAGCTTTGCAAGGTTTAGTACTATATTTTATGCCTTCAAAACCTATCTCGACTCCATTTTGAATTTTTTCTATGGCTTCTTCATTAATAATTCCATCAACTTGAACATAGTATTCTTTTTCGACTTTTTTGCTACGAACTATTTCGCTCATTTTACCATCGGTTGTCAGCAATAATAAGCCTTCCGAATCTTCGTCTAATCGACCAATAGCCATGATTCCTTCAGGAAAATCGTGCAATTCTCCAAGCAATTTTTTCTTTCGTTTTAGTTCATATTTAAACTGAGATAAATATCCGTAAGGTTTATGAATGATAAAATGTTGGTGAATAGTCATTTTGCAAAAATACATTTTCATTTTATTACTTTTCAAAATAATAAATTGATTTTATTCCCTATTTTTACATTTCAAAATTCAATCAATGTCAGACACAGTTTTAGTACTATTTTCATTTATAATTGCTCTTGCGATTGGAATTTTCATTGGTAAATTAATTTTTTCGGCAAAATCTCAATCAGAAAAAAATATTTTAGAAGAAAAATTAAATGCATTAAAAGAACAATCGATAATTGAGAAGATTTCTTTCGAGAAAAATTTACTTCAAATTAATACCGAGAAAGAGCAAATTCGCACCGAAAAAGAGGTTTCAAATATTCAACTCGCCAAAAAAGAAGCCGATTTCGATTCTCTTTTAGAAAAAAATAAAGATCAAAAACAAGAAGTCGAGCAATTACAAGAAAAATTCACCAAAGAGTTTGAGAATCTTGCTAATAAAATTCTAGAAGAAAAAACAAACAAATTTACCGAACAAAATAAAGAGAATATGAAAAATATTCTTTCGCCTTTGCAAGACAAAATTCTTCATTTTGAGAAAAAAGTAGAAGACACACACAAAGAAAGCATCGACTATCATGCCGCTTTACGTCAGCAAATATTGGGATTAAGCGAAATGAATGCACAAATGAGTAAAGAAACCCTAAACCTTACTAAAGCCTTAAAAGGCGACAGTAAAATGCAAGGTAATTGGGGAGAATTAGTCTTAGAACGTGTACTAGAAAAATCAGGATTAGAAAAAGGTCGCGAATACGAAGTACAACAAAGTTTTACAACCGCTGAAGGCAATCGTGTTTTTCCAGATGTGGTGATTAATTTACCCGATGGGAAGAAAATGATCGTCGATTCGAAAGTAACTTTAACTGCTTACGAACGCTATATAAACGAAGACAATGACGATTTGAAAGCACAACATTTAAAAGATCATGTGCTTGCCATAAAACGCCATGTAGAACAACTAGGTGATAAAAATTACCATGATTTATACCAAATAGAAAGTCCGGATTTTGTACTTTTATTTATCCCAATGGAACCTGCTTTTGCATTGGCACTAAACGAAGACACGACTTTGTATAACAAGGCTTTCGAAAAAAATATTGTGATTGTTACACCATCAACATTATTAGCTACATTGCGAACTATTGACAGCATGTGGGCAAACCAAAAACAACAAGAAAACGCATTAGAAATTGCACGTCAAGCTGGAGCATTGTATGATAAATTTGAAGGTTTTGTTGCAGATTTAATAAAAATTGGTAAGAAAATTGACGAAAGCAAAGTAGAATATTCTGGCGCCATGAACAAATTGGTAGAAGGCAAAGGAAACCTGATTACTAGTGTCGAAAAACTAAAGAAAATGGGCGCTAAAGCAAAAAAAGCTTTGCCTGAAAACATAATAAATAGAGCCGAAACAAACGAAAACAACCAATTAAATTAAACTTATGAGAAAAATTATTTTTATCCTTGTTGCACTTATAATTCTGGGGATTTCTGGTTACTTTACGGTCATGTATTATGCTACTTTTAGTGAAGGTTATCGCTCTGGTGAATTAATTAAAATTAGCAATAAAGGAATTGTTTTTAAAACCTGGGAAGGCGAACTTAGTCAAGGAATTGCAGGTGCTCAGATTTTCAAATTTTCTGTTATGGATAGCGAAGAGAAAGTTATTCAACAAATGAAAGACTTGCAGGGAGAATATGTAAAAGTAACTTATGTAGAGCGTTACAGAACGTTTCCATGGTGGGGAGATACAAAATATTATGTAACTGAAGTTGAAAAAGAAGATTCGCCATTTAAAGTCAAGTAAATGAATACTGTTTTCAAAACCGTAAAAGAATCAAAGGTTACCATTTCTGAGTTGATGCTACCCTCGCATACCAATTTTTCGGGCAAAATACACGGTGGTTATATTTTGTCTTTATTGGATCAGATTGCTTTTGCTTGTGCCTCAAAATTCTCAGGCAATTATTGTGTAACTGCTTCGGTAGATACTGTCGATTTTCTGAATCCTATAGAAGTCGGCGAACTTGTAACTATGAAAGCAAGTGTAAATTATGTAGGTAAAAGCTCAATGATTATTGGCATTCGAGTAGACGCAGAAAATATTAGAACTGGAAAAATAAAACATTGTAATTCTAGCTATTTTACAATGGTATCTAAAGACACTGATGGAAAAAACGCCTTAGTTCCAGGACTCATTTTATCAAATTATGTCGAAATTCGTCGTTTTTATAATTGTATTAAGATGATTGCTGTTAGAAAAGAAAAACAAGAACACGAAGAAATTTTCGATTTCAAATCTGATGAAGCATTATTAAACCTAAACAAATACAACGTTCAGGTTGAGATAATTAAGTAATTATTTATTTTAGTAGCAAATTTAATAATCAACTAGTTTTTTTTCTATATTTGAGAATATTCTAATTTAAATATGAAAAAACGATACTATTATAGTACCTACATTTTATTAATCTCTTTTTTACTACAATCATGTGGCGAAGACGACTTATATATTCCTATAGCACCTCCAGCAGTTGTTGTAAATTTAGCTGAAGTTCCTTACCCAAAATTATCCGATTATCATTTTTTTAATGGAGATATAAAAAACCAGAATCCATCATTAAATGTTATCCCTTATGAGCCTGCAAGTAGTTTATTTGCAGATTATGCACACAAAAAACGTTTTGTTTGGTTGCCTAGTGGAACAAAAGCAACTTATAATGGAGATGACAATGTTTTTGAATTCCCAATTGGTTCCGCTCTAATAAAAACATTTTATTATGAAAATGTACAACCTTCAAATACAACAAAAATAATAGAAACTCGAGTTTTAATCAGAAAGTCTGATGGCTGGAAAGCTTATGGTTATATCTGGAATAATGACCAAACTGAAGCAACATTAGAAACAACCGGAAATGGTGTTTTTGTACCTATCACTTGGATTGAAAATGGTGTTACAAAAAGTGTAAATTACAAAACACCAGCACAAACCGAGTGTTTGACCTGCCACAAAATAAACCCTAGTCATTCAGCTGGAGGAGAAATTACAATACCAATAGGAGTAAAACCTCAAAATTTAAATACTAGCTACAACTACAGCGGAACTTCACAAAATCAAATTGAAAAGTGGAAAAGTATTGGTTATTTAGGAAATGATGTTCCAGCGACTATAAACTCGGTTGTAAACTGGCAAGATATTAGCCAATCATTAGAATTAAGAGCTCGCTCTTATATTGATATTAATTGCGCACATTGCCACAGAGAAGGTGGTCATTGCGATTATACTCCGCAAAGATTCAATTTTAGCAATACAAATTTACTAAGTTTTGGAGTTTGCCTAACACCAATATTTAATATCCCTAATAATCCTTTTGTAATCAATGGAGGCAATGCAAATCAGTCGGAAATGATTTATAGAATATCATCAACAGCTGGTGCAGAAATGATGCCAATAATTGGTAGAACTATAGTTCACGAAGAAGGAGTTCAACTTATGAAAGATTGGATAAACTCCTTACCTGCAAACTGTCGTTAAAACTAAATTACATCAAAAATTATTAAAATGAAAAAAATTACTCTCTTTTTAATTTCGTTTTTTGGTTTTCAATTATCCAATGCACAAAACACTTGTGCTACCGCAACACCCGTAGTAGCCGGTACATTTATCGTAGGAACTCTTGATGGTACTGCACCAACTCTTTTTTGCTCAGCGACAGGAAACGCAACGCTTGGAGAATGGTATACCTATACTCCTACTGCAAATTATACAGTTACTATAACCACAGATTTGGCTATAAACACTGGTGGCGACACGCGTTTTCATGTTTATACTGGAACTTGTGCATCGCTAACTTGTGCTTCAGGTGATGATGATAGTGGCACTATTGGCAATGGTTATTTATCGATTGCAACATTTAATGTAACTGGAGGAACAACTTATTATATTGCTTTTGACAATAGATGGAATGCTGCTGGATTTACTTGTCAAATAATAGAACAGCCTCTTGTTGTACCACCTATTAGTTTTACAACACAAACAATAGCAACGAGCTCAAGCATATGTAGTGTGGCTGATATGAATGGTGATTATCTTGATGATATTGTAACGGTTGGAACCAATCAGATGACAATCTTGAAACAATTAGTTGGCGGGGGTTTTAGCACAACAAATTATGCATTACCAGCATTATCTACAACACCTAGTTGGAGCATTGCTTCAGGTGATTTTGACAAAAATGGTTATAATGATTTAGTTTTTGGAGGTGGTAGTAGACTAACAATTATTAAAGCTAATGGAACTGGAACTGGTTATACAGAGTTGCCATATCCTGAAAATATTTTCACACAAAGAACAAATTTTATAGATATAAACAATGATGGTCATTTAGATTTATTTGCATGCCATGATGTTGCGCAAAGCCATGCTTATAGAAATGATGGAATTGGAAATCTTATATTTGATACTGCTTTTTATCCTACACTAGCTGTGGGAGGAAACTATGCTTCTATTTGGACAGATTATGACAATGATGGCGATCAAGATATGTATCTAGCAAAATGTCGTGGCGGAGCACCTATAGGAGATCCGCAAAGAATCAATCTTTTATATAAAAACAATAGAATAAGTGCAACACCATCTAATACTTATACAGAATCTGGAGCAGCTGCAGGAGTAAATGACGGAGCTCAGTCTTGGTCTACTGCAATAGAAGATTTTGACAATGATGGTGATATGGATTTCTTACTTTCTAATATTTCTGACACTAATAAATTTTACAGAAACAATGGTGATGGAACGTTTACAGACATTTATGCAACGACAGGTATAGATGCACAAGTAGGTTCGTGGGAATTACAAGCTGGCGATTTTAATAATGATGGATTTGTAGATTTTCTTTGGCAAAACAACAAACAAATTTATATTAACAACGGAAATCTAACTTTTACTGGATATACTTTACCTTTTAATGAAGGAGGTATTGCCGATTTAAACAATGATGGATTCTTAGATGTTCAATTTGGCAGTAACATCTACTATAATGTTCCCAATGCAAATAAATGGATAAAAATAAACTTACAAGGGATACAAAGTAATAGAAACGGAATTGGAGCTAGAGTAGAAATTTACGGTGCATGGGGGAAACAAATTCGTGAAATTCGCAGTGGCTCAGGTTTTAGCCATCAAAGTAGTTTAAATGCATATTTTGGTATTGGAACTGCAACAGGAATCACTCAAGTTATTATAAGATGGCCATCTGGAATTGTAGATACCATAAATAATCCTACAGTAAATCAAGCTTTGTTAGTAGTTGAAGGTGCGACATTGGGTATAAACGAATTTACAAACGCTTCATTTAGCGTTTACCCAAATCCGGCTAAAGATATTTTAAATATTAAGCTAAAAACTGATAGTTCTATAAAACTGGCTCAAGTATATAACTTAACAGGGAAATTAGTTTTAGAAATGGATGTTAAAAACGACATAATTTCTGTTGAATCTCTAAGTACTGGAACTTATATTCTTTTATTAAGAGATCAAGATGGAAAAGATTATTCTCAAAAATTTATTAAAGAATAGTGACTAGTCCTAAATAATCGATACAGATTATTAGACAAAAATAGATAAATTAAACAGCACCAAAAACGTTTTTGGTGCTGTTTTTAGTTTTATAGG
>NZ_JAYSSZ010000015.1:0-5995 GCF_043720215.1 Flavobacterium sp.
AATTTGCCAAGAAAAACAAAGGAGAACAATTCTTTTTTGTGAACGACCGATTTATAAAAAGCGGTTATTTACATCACGCTATTATGAATGCTTACGAAGGTTTACTTCGAGATGGAGCGCAACCGAGTTACTTTTTGTATTTGAATGTGCCGCCACATACTATCGACATCAACATTCATCCTACAAAAACAGAAATTAAGTTTGATGATGAACAGGCTTTGTATGCCATTTTGCGTTCGGCAGCGAAACATAGTTTGGGACAATTTAATGTCGCACCAGTTTTAGATTTTGAAAGAGATTTTAATCTCGATACACCATATAGTTACCAGAATAAAGAAGCGGAAACGCCAACAATTCAGGTAGACAGTAATTTTAATCCGTTTCAAGAAGAAAAAAAACAATCTAATTTTAGTTATAAACCAAAGACAGAAAACTTGCCACATTGGGAAAGCTTATATGTTGGTTTAGATACTAAATCGATAGCTATTGACGATATGAGTTTTGAATCGGAAGCAATTACAAGTTCTTTGTTTTCGGATTCGGAAGTTGAAAAAGCACCAACAACAACGTATCAAATTCATAAGAAATATGTAGTTAATCCTATAAAATCTGGGATGTTAATAATTGACCAACAAAGAGCGCACCAACGTATTTTGTACGAGCAATTTTTAACCAACATTACAATTCATCAAGCTAATAGTCAGCAATTGTTATTCCCGTTAACTTTATATTTTTCAGGAAACGAAATTGCAATACTACAAGTTATACAACAATCGCTAGAAAGTACAGGATTTGTTTTTGAAGCCATAAATAAAGATTCGATTACTATTTCTGGATTGCCAGTCACGGTTTCTGAAAATGAAGCGTCAATTGTTTTAGAGCAATTAGTAAGCGATTTGCAAGAGGAAGTTCCAGATAGTAGTTTTAGTCAAATGGATAGTATGGCAAAAAGTATGGCAAGAAGCTTAGCTGTAAAAACAGGAATGTATCTTACAGAAGAAGCACAGGTGAACCTAGTAAATAATTTATTTGCTTGCAAAGAAGCGACAGTTTCCCCTTTTAATAAAACAACCTTCATCACATTAAGTGTTGAAGATTTAGATAAAAAATTTAGTATATGATGAATAACATGACGCCAGCTGTTAAGCAGTTACTGATAATTAATATTATATTTTTTCTAGGATCACAAATCCCAAACATTCAAGAAATAGCATATACCTCATTTTCGCTCTATTCGTTTGGAAGTCCTAACTTTAGAATTTGGCAATTGGTAACGCATATGTTTATGCATGCTCCATATCCAAGTTTATCACATATTATTTTTAATATGTTTGCATTAGTTTCATTTGGTTCAATTTTGGAAAGTTTATGGGGAAGTAAGAAATTTTTGTTTTTCTATTTTTCATGCGGATTAGCTGCTGCAATGATGAATAATTTAGTTAATCAATATTATTTTGGAGACATTATTACTTCAGCAGTTGGAGCTTCTGGCGCAATTTATGGATTATTAATTGCATTTGCATTTATGTTTCCTAACGCAGAATTAAGTTTGATGTTTATACCTATTCCAGTAAAAGCAAAATATTTTGTACCAATTTATATGCTATTATATGACGGTTTATTTGGTGTTTTTGGAAATTCTTTTTTCGGGATTAATACAGGAATTGCAAATTTCGCTCATATTGGAGGAGCTTTATGTGGCTTTATAATGATGTGGTATTGGAAGAAAAACTCTTTCAATGACAAACGCTGGAACTAAAAAATCAATATCAATTGCAATATCAAAATTCAATTACAATTAAGAACAAATGAATATTTTAGACGATTTAAAACTGCAATATAAAAATGGCGATATGGCTACCAAATTAATTTTTTGGAACCTATTGCTATTTGCTATTCCCGAAATTGTATTTGCGGTTTTGCAATTGTTTCACATCAATGTTAATTATCTTAATTATGTGGCATTGTCTAATCATTTTAGTGATTTAGTATTACAACCTTGGACAATTGTTTCGTATTCATTTTTTCATGGGGGATTTTTACATATAATTTTCAATATGATCATGCTTCATTTTGCGGGTAGATTGTTCGTTACATTTTTTACACAAAAACAATTGTTTGGATTGTATGTTTTGGGTGGCGTATTTGCTGGAATTATATACTTAGTTTGTTATACTTTTTTGCCATCATTATCTAATCAAAATACACTTTTAGTAGGTGCATCAGCATCAGTTATGGCAATTCTTTTTGCTACAATGACGTACCAACCTTTTATGGATATTCGACTGGCGTTATTAGGTTCTGTCAAGCTTTGGCATATTGCGATACTGTATTTGGTTATAGATTTAATACAGTTGCCACGCGAGAATACTGGCGGACATCTTTCACACCTTGGTGGCGCATTATTTGGGTTTATTTATATTAAATTATTGCAAAATGGAATTGATTTAACTAGCGGATTCAGTGCAATAATCGATTGGTTTACTAATATATTTTCGCCTAAAAAAACAACACCGTTTAAGAAAGTGCATCGCAACCCAAAACCTATAAATGTAGTTAAAACAGCAAGTAAAATTGTTGCCAAAGATAAAACACAACAACAAATAGACGAAATTCTAGACAAGATTAGCAAATCTGGTTATGATAGTTTGACTGTCGATGAAAAAGAGTTTTTATTTAAAGCAGGGAAGTAGATTCGAAATTTCTGACAAAAAAATCGTTTATTTGTACTAGAATTCAACAAAGTAAGAAAATGAAAAACCTATCTTGGTTTAATAAATTGGCTTTTTTTTGTAATATAGTTTTAACTGTATTAACTTTCCTTGCTTATTTTTTACCATTTTTAGCACCTACTTGGTTTCCTTTTCTGTCAGTGCTTACACTTGTTTTGCCGTTGTTTTTAATACTTAATGGTTTATTTTTTTTGTATTGGTTTCTGCAATTCAAGAGGCAAATGATTTTGTCAGGATTGGTACTTATTTTAGGGATTACCTTTATCAATAAATTTTATAAATTCTCCTCAAAAGACATTGAACCTTCCGATAAGGATTTTGTGGTCATGAGTTATAATGTGCGATTATTGAATCTTTTTGATTGGATTCCACGCGAAAATGTAGCACAAGATATTTTGCATTTTGTAAACGAAAATAATCCAGATGTGTTGTGTATTCAGGAATATTCAACTTCAGCTTCTGCAAAAATCGATTTAAAAATATATCCGTATCGAGCCATATTTATGCATGGAAATCAAATAAAAACAGGTCAAGCCATTTTTTCTAAATTTCCAATTGTAAATGAAGGAGAATTAATTTTTCCAGAATCTAACAACAATACTATTTTTGCAGATATTAAAATAGGGAAGGACTTAGTGCGTTTTTATAATATTCACCTGCAATCGATAAAAATATCTCCTGATGTTAAAGAAATTAATGAAAATGTAGAAGGTATCAATCAAGAAAAATCACAACTTATTTTCAAACTAATTAGCGAGGCATTCAAAAAGCAACAGCAACAAGCAGAAATTATAATGAATCACAAAAAGTCATGCAAATATCCAATTGTCATTTGTGGTGATATGAATAACAGTGCATTTTCTTATGTTTACAGAAGTATAAAGGGAAATATGCAAGATTGTTTTGAAGAAGCTGGAAAAAGCTTCGGACAAACCTATAGTTTCAAATATTATCCAGCTCGTATCGATTATATATTTGCGGACACTAATATGCAAGTAAAAAGTTTTACAAATTTCCCCGATTTTGTAAACTCAGACCATCTTCCGGTGATGACAAGATTGTCTATCGATTAAAGTTGTAACGTTTGATTTTTTAAATAATCTAAGGCAAATCGTCCTTCGTTAAACAACAAATCTAGAATGCTTAAATTGTTTATAAAACCCTGTTTTTCTTGAAATACTTGTGTGTAAGAATCGAAAGTATTCAAGTCTTTTTTCCCGTTTGCTAAAACACGAAAATCATTAAAACCATTTACTTCATGAAAATATTCGATGGTTTTTTGTGGTGCAAAATCAAGCTTCAAACATTTAGATACAATTTCGATGGTTTCAATATTTAAATCCATCAAGAAAGTATATTTTTTTGTAAAAATTGGCATTAAAGTATCTTCGTAATACTCAAAAAAAGGAGAATTTCTGTACGAGGCTTCTAGTGTTTTAAAATGTTGTTTTTGCCAATCGAAAGCAGTTTCCAACTTGACATCTTTAGTCATTTGCTTACTATTCGAGTTTTTCACAGGAATATTTAGCAAAAAAATCCCGTTTGGACTATACAAATACATTCTGTTTCTGTTGGTTTGCTTCTGGAAATTATCTTCCATTTCAAAGGTTACAGTATCAGCTTTTGCCATTGCCACAAAGTGAGAAATAGATGGGAAATAGGTTGGGTGTATGAGGATGTTCATTCGTTAAAATGTTTAATCGTTTAATCGGGGTACGTTTTTTCGATTAAACGATTACACAAATAACCAAATAACCGAATCATAAATTACCCTTTTTTTCTTTTTCTAAAAAAATCAAAACCAAACCAGCCTACTAAAAGTAGTAAGAAATATATGAAGTAAGAAGTTGGTTGTCCGTCTCCACCAACTGTACAAAACAATCTGTCCCAACGAATTTTGTCGATGGCTTGCGACCATGGTAAATTAGGGTCTATACTAAACCAAATAAATACTGGTTTTCCTACTACGTGATCAAACGGTACAAATCCCCAATAACGACTGTCTTCAGAGTTGTGACGATTATCTCCCATCATCCAATAATAATCTTGTTTGAAAGTGTAATTAATAACGGGTTTGTCATTTATAAATATTTGACCTCCTTTTTCTTCTAATTTGTTTCCTTCATAAACAGTAATTAATCTTCTATAAAGCGGTAATGTTTCTTTGTTTAAACTAACTGTTTTTCCTGATTCTGGGATATAAATTGGGCCAAAATTATCTTGACTCCAGTTTTGATTGTGTGGAAAAATCCTACGATCGGGTTCAGTACTGTTATTTCTTACAATCGATTTTATAGCTGGAATTTCTTTCAATTTTTTTGCTGCATCTTCAGTAACTGCTGCAAACACATATTGATTTGGACCTGTTGGATATATTCCATCTGTAATTTGTAAATCTTCAATTATATATTTTGCATCTAAGTTAGAACCATCAGTAATAATTGTATAAGAATATTGTGGTTTTGCTCTTTCTGGAAGAATTGATTTTTTATTTTCGATATAAACATCACCATTTTTTATAGATAAATTATCGCCAGGGATTCCTACACAACGTTTTACATAATTTGATCTTTTATCCATTGGTTTATCGATATGTCTTCCAGATGGATCTCTAAAAAAATACACTGTATCAATTGGCCAGTTAAAAACGACTATATCGTTTCTTTTTATAGCTTGTAATCCTGGAAATCTAAATGATGGTAATTGAGGAAAGTTTATATATGATTTCGTTTTTATAATAGGAATACTATCATGAACCATTGGTAAAGCAATAGCAGTTTTAGGTGTTCTTGCGCCGTAATGAAATTTACTTACAAATAAGAAATCTCCCACTAATAAAGATTTCTCTAAGGAAGATGTTGGTATGTTAAACGGTTGCAATACATAACCATGTACTAAAGTTGCCACAACAACAGCAAATAACAGCGAAGAAACAGTATCGCCAGTTTTTGTAGTTGCAACTAGACTTCTGTCACGTTTGTACGTTACATCTTCAAAATAGTTAATGTAATAAATATAAAAACCAAGTGTAACTACACCAAGAATTGTGTCTTTAGTCGTGTTTTTGCCAAAACTTCTTAAAGTCTCAACCCAAACGACAATAAACATAATCAGGTTTACAATAGGCACAAATAACAAAGCAGTCCACCAAGTTGGGCGATTGATAATTTTCATTAAAACGATGGCGTTGTAAACAGGAATTGCTGCTTCCCATGATTTTCTACCTGCTTTTTCGTATAATTTCCATGTTCCTAAATAATGTA
>NZ_JAYSSZ010000016.1:0-5973 GCF_043720215.1 Flavobacterium sp.
GAAAACTTCAAACAATAGTAAAGCAAAGGAGTGAATGATATAGATTAGTTTGCACTTAAACAGCCACTTAAATCCGTTTTTTGTATTCAAAATAAAATATAAAATGTTTATCTCATTTTTTGGTTATCCTGCCTATCCTTTTTCAATTTCACTCTTTTACATTCCATTGCTTTTTTGTAAATTTGTGGATTGTACTCTCAATTTGCTATCCCAACATAACAATAGAGTTTATTTCAATACCAATTTTGAATTGTGTCCACACTCTGGACACAATTCAAAAAAAGAAGAATTTTTTTAATACGACAGAAGCATAAGTAATTATATGGTAGATAATTTTAACAGTTTATCAATTTCATCAACTGATTTATTCAATGAGTTATCACAACTTATTGAGCAAAGCAAACAACAAGTAGCGGTTCAAGCAAATAGTGCGGTTACTATTTTGTTTTGGCAAGTGGGCAATCGTATCAATCAAGATATACTACAAAACAAACGTGCAGAATATGGAAAACAAATTGTGCCGACAGTGTCGGCACAATTGGAAAACAAATACGGAAGAAATTTTACAGAGAAAAATGTGAGACGAATGCTCCGATTTGCAGAGCAGTTTCCCGATTCTCAAATTGTCGTGCCACTGTCACGACAATTGTCTTGGTCGCATTTTGTGGAGCTATTACCATTAAAAACAATCGAAGCAAAACTATTTTATGCACAAAACGCATCAAATAATTTATTTGGAATCAGAGAATTAAGGAGACAAATTGCTTTAAAAGCTTTCGAAAGAACAAACATTGCTGATGCACAAATCATCGAATCAACGCATATTCCATTCAATACATTCAAAGATCCTTACATTTTAGATTTATTTGGTTTGCAAAACACTTTTTTAGAAAAGGATTTAGAAGATGCTATTTTACACGATTTAGAAACTTTTATACTAGAATTAGGCAAAGGTTTTACGTTTGTAGAACGCCAAAAACGAATGATTATAGATGGCGAAGATTTTAATTTAGATTTGCTTTTCTACCATCGAAAACTAAAACGATTAGTTGCCATAGAATTAAAATTAGGAAAATTCCAAGCCAAACACAAAGGGCAAATGGAGTTATACCTCAAATGGTTGGACAAATACGAAAAACAAGAAGGTGAAAATACACCAATAGGATTAATACTTTGTGCCGAAAGCAGCCGAGAACAAATTGAGCTACTCGAAATGCACAAAGATGGAATAATGGTTGCCGAATATTGGACAGACTTACCACCAAAAAAGCAATTTGAAGAAAAAATACATTTGCTGGTAGCCGAAGCCAAAGAGAGAATAGAAAGAAAAAAGTTGATGTAGAACAATAAAATTCAACTTTTATACAAAATTGATTTATTAATTTGCGATATGAAAATTTTAATCATTGAAGACGAAATAGAAATTGCAACAAACATAAAAAGTTATCTGAAATCGAATGATATTCATTGCGAAGCCGCAAATAATTGTCAAACAGCTTTAGATAAAATAATGATGTATGATTATGATTGTGTTCTATTAGATTTGATGCTTCCAGATGGAGACGGCTTTACTATTTTGAAAGAATTGAAAAGTCAAAACAAAACAGATGGTGTGATTATAATTTCGGCAAAAGAAACATTAGAAACAAAAATTGAAGGTTTCAATTTAGGTGCAGATGATTATTTAACTAAACCTTTTCATCTTTCAGAGTTATTAGTAAGAATTCAATCATTAGTACGAAGAAAAAACTTTAACGGCAGTAATATAATAGTGTTTAACGAAATAGAAATAGACACATTAGCAAAAGTGGTTAAAATTGAAAATAAAAAAATAGATTGTACTAAAAAAGAGATTGATTTATTATTATTCTTGATTGGTAATAAAAACAAAGTACTGTCTAAAAGTGCTATTGCAGAGCATCTTTCTGGAGATATGGCGGATATGTTAGATAATCACGATTTTGTGTATGCACACATCAAAAATTTAAAGAAAAAGTTAAACGATGCAGGAAGTTATGACTATATAAAATCAGTTTACGGAATAGGTTACAAATGGGAAAATGACTAAAAAACTACTTCAAAAAACAATAAATTATTATTTCATCTACGCGGTCGTAATATTGATTGCGATTGGACCAATATTTTATTTTGTGTCTAATATTTTATATATTGATGATGCTAATGAGGATTTATATGCAATAAAAAAACAGTTCGATAAATTCACAAAAGATGATTTAAAAATAAAAGATATATCTATTTGGAATACGTTTAATCGAGATGTAAATCTTCAAAAATTTAACGGACAGCTTAAAGATAGTTTATTTGAGCATAGTTATTACGATGCACTAAATAAAGAGAACGAACCGTTTAGAGTACTTAATTCTCCTGTAAAAATTGAAAACAAATGGTACACTTTTTCAGCTAAAATTAATATGGTAGAAAAGGAAAATCTAATAGGAAGCACAGTAATACTTTTTATTTCATTATTACTATTACTGTTAATAGGATTTTTCATAATAACCAAGATGATTTCTAAAAAATTATGGCAACCATTTTACGTGGCACTGGATAAAATGGAACAATTTGAAATTGATAAAACGACTCCTATAAAGCTAATTCATAGTACAACCGAAGAATTTAATCGATTAAATAACGCAATAGATAATTTAATAGATAAAAACAGTAGTATATACCAAAGTCAAAAGGAATTTATAGAAAATGCAGCACACGAGTTGCAAACACCAATTGCTATTTTTAAGGGAAAGATAGAAACATTACTGCAAAGACAAGATGTAACGGAAGGACAATTTGAAATCTTAGATAGTTTAAACGATACTACAACTCGTCTTAATCGATTAAATAAAAATTTATTACTGTTATCAAAAATAGAAAGCAATCAGTTTAAAGTTCCTGAAAATATTGATATAAATAAAGTCATTAACAATCAATTAGACTTTTTTAAAGAACAAGCACTTGCAAAAAAAATAACAGTAAATGTTAAATTAGAACAAAATATTTTAGTTAAATCCAACTTGTTTTTATCTGAAATCCTAATTAGTAATCTACTTTTAAATACAATAAATCATAATAAAGTAAATGGGAGTATCGAAATTATTTTAACTAAAGAAAAACTTTCCGTTTCTAACACTGGCATATTACTACAATCTCTTGAAACAGGTAAATTATTTGAACGCTTTTCTAAAGTAAATCCATCTTCAAAAGGTAATGGGTTGGGTTTATCAATAATCAAAAAAATAGCAGAGAATAATAATTGGGGAGTTTTTTATAAATATAAAAATAAACTTCACATTTTTGAAATCCATTTTTAAAATTCAATATTTCTTCTAATTCTATTCGCAATTTTGTCTAATAAATAGTAATTATTTAAAAGATAAAAATCAAAAAGATGAAAGTAAGAACAAGTACATTGGTTATATTTCTAGTGTTTTCAATTTCTAACATATTTGGACAGAATAAAACGGTAACAATATCAGGAATTACAAGAGATAAAGTGAAACAAACGGCGTTATCATTTGTTAATGTGGCTTTAAAAACAACCAAAGACAATCTTTTTGTTACAGGTACAATTTCCAACGAAGAAGGACGATTTTTGTTCACAAATATTGCAACAGGAAATTATTATTTAGAATTCACTTTTTTGGGTTACAAAACAAAAAAACAAGTTATTTATGTTGGTTCATTATCAGAATTTTTAGATCAAGGTACAATTGAATTAGAGGAAGACACAACAACTTTAGAAGAAGTAAAAATTGTTTCAAAACTTGATTTGATAAATCAAAAAATGGATAAAAAAACCTTTTCGGTTGCAGATAACATTAGTCAAAGTGGAGGTTCAGTATTGCAAACAATGCAAAATTTGCCGGGTGTTACAGTTCAAGATGGAAAAGTTCAAATTAGAGGTAATGATAAAGTAACAGTTCTTGTTGATGGAAAACAAACAGCATTAACAGGTTTTGGAAATCAATCGGGTTTAGACAATATTCCAGCTTCAGCAATAGAAAAAATAGAAATCATTAATAATCCTTCTGCAAAGTATGATGCTAATGGGAATGCGGGAATTATTAATATCATTTACAAAAAAAACAAAAAAGAAGGATTTAATGGTAAAGTTGGTTTTACTTCTGGACTAGGAGCTTTATGGGAAAGAAAGCAGAATTTACAAACTATTAGACCTCAATACTCATTAACTCCAAAAGTCAATCCTACACTATCTCTAAATTATCGCAAAAGCAAAATAAATGCTTTTTTTCAAGGAGATTATTTATACACAGAAACATTGAATAAAAATGAATTTGTAACACGAACATATAATGATGGAACTATTATTAATCAACAAACAAAAAGAAATAGAAACACTCATTTTACCACAATAAAATCTGGCGTTGATTGGAATATTAACGAACAAAATATACTTACAGTTTCGGGTTTATTTGGAACTGAAAAAATTATTGATAATGGTGACCAGCCTTTTTTTAATGCAAATTATTCTGAACGATTGCGACTTTGGCAATTCCTCGAAGATGAATTAAAAACAACTGCAATGGCTACTGCATCTTATCAGCATAAGTATAAAGAGGCGGGGCATATTTTAAATATGGGGTTCAATTATACCTTTCATAGAGAAGATGAGAAGTATTTTTTTGATAACATTTTGCCTACTTCAACCAGTAAAGATGCGTTTAAATTATTATCAGATGAAAAAGTAGCAGATTTCAATATAGATTACATAAAACCTTTAAAATACGGAAGAATTGAAACAGGTTTTAAATTTCGCAACCGAGTTATTCCAACTAATATGCAGTTCTTTCCTGGAACTAATTCACCTTTAGATAGTGGAGCTGGAGGACAAGCAACTTACAAAGAAATTATTCCTGCTATTTATGGAAATTATATATATGAAAATAATAAAATAGAAGCAGAAGTTGGCTTACGTATAGAATATGTCGATTTGCAATACAAAGTAAACCCAAATCATAATACGTATAAAAGTGATGGGTACAATTACACACAACCTTTCCCAAATATTCGATTAGCATATAAAATTAATGATAATAATAAACTATCCTTATTTTATAATCGTAGAGTTGATAGACCAAATGAAGTAGATATTAGAATTTTCCCAAAGTATGACGATGCCGAAATTATCAAAGTCGGCAATCCTGCGCTTCGCCCACAATTTACTAATGTATTAGAGTTAGGATATAAAATTAATTTAGAAAAAGGATATTTTTATTCAGCACTATATCATCGTTTTGCAGATGCAACTATAACAAGAATTTCATCATCTGTTCCTAACAATAATTTAATTTACGCCATTTTTCAAAATGTAAACAAAAGTTATAATACTGGTGTTGAAATGATTGTTTCTCAAGATATTGCAAAATGGTATTCGTTCAATTTAAATTTAAATGGGTATAGAAATCAAATAAATGCGTTTACAGTTCAAAATTTATATCCAGTTCCTAATACTTTTTCAGCAGAAAAACAAACTGCATTCTCGGGCAATATAAAGTGGAATAATACTTTACACTTATCAAAAAAAGTTGATGCACAACTAACAAGCATTTATTTAGCCCCAGATATTATTCCGCAAGGAAAAATAAAATCTCGATTTTCAATTGATTTTGGTTTGAAAAAAACTATTCAAAATGGTAAAGGTGAATTCTTTTTAAACGCAACCGATATTTTCAACACTTTGGTAATCAAAAAAGAAATTCAAGGTCAAACATTCAGTTATAATAGTGCAGATTATAATGAGACACAAGTGGTTAGATTAGGTTATAGTTATAAATTCTAAACTAACTTGTTAATTCTGACAATTAATTCTGCTTTAATCCAAAATTCAATATTTCTTCTAAATTGGTTTACATCTTTGACTATTATTAATTTAAAAATAAATAGCAATGAAAAAATCAGTAATGATGATAGCTTTAATTATGTTCTCATTTGCAT
>NZ_JAYSSZ010000017.1:0-2268 GCF_043720215.1 Flavobacterium sp.
TGCACTTATTCTATTTTTTTCTTACTTTTTTTTAACCTAATTTGTTCATTATCAATATGTTATGTGTCCAAAATTACTTTTTCAGCAGGCTCTAATTAATAATAAAATTTCGCAGTTAATAATGCGACAGAGTATTGAGCAGTCAATAATACTGAGGGCTATTTATTGGCTATTATTTTCAAAAAAGAATTTTAATCAAAACAATTCTTTGTTCATCAAAAAACAACACTCATATCATTAAGAAGAAATTATCTACCATTCAAAGATGTGGTCATTCGGCGAAACTGAAAAAATTTAACAAAAAATAAAATCAATTTGTAACATGAAAAATTCGATTTTGACTAAAGCTATTTTAATTTCCGTATCACTTTTCATTTTAACTTCAATTAACCCAGTTTTCAGTCAGAGAACTGTGATTGAATGTAAAAAAAACAAAGAAAAAGTAACGCTTAAAAACGGGGCAACTGCAACCTTGAAAGTTGGAAGACCTTGGTATGCTTGGATTACAGGAGTCGTCATTTTTGATAGACTACGTATAGATGTAACAGTTAAATCTGCGAAGAAGAAAAGCAGATGGTATTTGTTAGGTATAAAAACTAGAACAAAGGCAAAAGCAAATATAGATATTAGTACCACAGTTGTCGCAAAATTACCTGGCGATGGAACAATTATCGCGGATAAATGGATTTCTTCATGTGAGAATGTATCATCATGTACACAATCACAGAACTATGTTAATATAGGGGTAATTTTTGGAGGCAAGCCAGGATTTTACACTATTAAAGGAGATATAAAAGGATTCAGTTCAATTGCGATTGTATCTGTTGAAGGTGAAACGGTGTATTTATGCAGTAAATGGGGCAAGAAAGTACCCAACCAATAGTAGATTAGGGATATTCTTACAAACATACCTAAAATGGTCTGTTCATAAAACCTAACCTTTTTGATTAGTAGCTACATGTACATGGATAAATTTGAAATCTCCTAATACTGAGTGGTAAAAAAAATCGCCGAACAACGCACTGTCCACGACTCGCCGCAAAAGCCCACCTGTAAATACTCGAAGTTACGGGTATGAGGCAATGCAACCGAGGACGATATGTGACTTCCGATGTGTATGCTGCCGACAATTTTTATTTATACACCGATGATTATGGCGAATTACGATTGACCAATGTTGATAACCAATATACCATCAGCGAAGTAAGCATTCAAAAAGTCCGCTTGAATGAAATGAACTCTGTACTCTATCCAGTCAATTGGACTTATAATAGTTACAATGGCAGCGTAGTGAATGTTCGATAAACAGACCACAGCATCTGTATAGCCCAAAAAACAATATTCAAACAATTATTAAAAATAATTTCATCATCAAAAAAACATTCATCATGGTCAAGTTAAAATCACTTTTCATAATTTTCAGTACCCTATTAGCGAGTTGTGGAGGGGTAAAATTTGCAAATGCTCCTGTAAATTTAGATTTACCAAAATCATTTACAGATAGGACTCTATATCCTGCTGGTGATGCCGCCTACGATTTTCAGGACTTGGTTGGGAATATACTATTAGTAAAAGAGAATGAACAACCATCAAGAATTGGGCTAATTCGACCTGATAATTATAAAAATATAGTAATTCCTATAACAGATCCCAATAATTATTATAAATCTCGGATACAAAAAGGCGCGGAAGCGAAGGGATCTTATTTAGCATTTGCTGCCAGTTTTACAAATGAACAATTGGCTGAATATGAATTGATAGATATTGCTCGTTCAGGCATTGTGTTAGATTCCGAAGAAATATTTAATCAAATTGTTAGAAAAATAGTTGACTGGATAGGAAAACACCCTAAAACTGATAATATAAGTAAAAGACTTTGGGTTAAATCAACAGTCTTAACGAAAGAAACTAAATATAATTTTACTAAAGTTGAAGTTAATGCAAGTGGTCAAATAGGCGAAGTGGTTGGTGTTTCTACTGGTGTTTATCTTAAAAATGACCTAACTACAAGAGGTGTCTTTTTATCTTTTGAATCTTTTGATGTTGATAAGTTAGTAAATCAAATACGGGCAGATTCAAGCCAAGTCATTACGCTCGATTTTTATAAGAAACAATTAGATAAAGCACGTTCTAAAACCCCTGTTATAGGAAAAATAAGAAATTGATGCATTATCCGACATTTCCCACAACGATTTTGAAAATCAGCATTTAATTCTAAAAGCATCGGAAATGCTAAATATTTGTAGAAAAAATGACAAAAAACTTGTT
>NZ_JAYSSZ010000018.1:0-17051 GCF_043720215.1 Flavobacterium sp.
TCCAAATTGAACATTATCAGAAATATCTCTAATATTTACATATCCAAAATAAGCATCGCTATTCGCTTGTACATTAGTGGCACAAATACCTGCATATCCCATAATAGTTGATCCTGATCCAGGCTCAACCTCAGTTAAACCACTTCCTGAACGGCAACCTGAACTACTTTGAGTATGGTATCCTCCAAACTGATGTCCCATTTCATGTGCCACATAATCAATATCAAAAGGATCTCCAGTAGGATTTGATCTTCCTGTCATTCCTGTTCCTTTATGTTCTCCAGAAGCAGGCACTGTATTTGGTCCTGCAACACAACCTATACAGCCTGCGTTACCACCACCTGATGTGTTAAAATTATGTCCTATATCATAGGATGCAAAACCTACATTGGCATCAATAGTTAATCCTGTTTGAGTATTATATTCCGTACCCCAAGGATCTGACCCAACTGCTCCATGATATATTAAAGACGCATTAGCCGCAATAAAAATCATTGTTATTGACAAATCTTTTTCATAAACTCCATTTACTCTAGTCATAGTAATAGCCATTTGAGCTTGAATATTTGCTTTCTTGGCAGCATCTGTAGTAGCAGTACCAATAAACAGATTTCCATATTCAGCAGTACATGACTGCGCTAAACGGTACGTTCTTAATTTTTTATCATTAGTATTTAATGATTCTGTTGGGTTTGAGTTTCTATCATTAGTTAACGAAGGCAAACTAACCTCAGATTTTGTTAGACATTCAAAATCGTTTAATGGTTTCGTTAATGATGCTTTATTATACACAATATAAGTTTGTCTATCCTCAGTATAAGGATCTATAAAAACCGTACTTTTCCCTCCTGACAAAGTCATAGAATGCAATCCTAATTGAGTTACAGAAAACCTAGCTACAGCAGTAGGGTCTTCAATTCCTTGAGCAGCATACGATTTAATCATAGGGAATTGAGCAGCAAGTGCTGGCTCCATAATAGGCATTTCGTAAACAGTGTAATGCTCTAAGTTTCCTTCTGCATTAGGTAATTCAATAATAGTATTTGAGATCCCTCTAGAATCATTTCTAGTTTTAGCGCTTACTAATGTGTTTTTCAACAAATCAATATTTAAGCTAAATAATTTATATTCATTCGCAAAAGAGTTCCTATTTACTTTCTGAATTCCTTTAAATTGATTTTCATTTACAACACTCCACATATTAGAAGTTTGTGCATGGGATATTACAAAAGTCAATAAACTAATGGTTATTAGTAATTGTTTTTTCATTATTAATAGATTTTGGTTAATAAATTTGTGGCTAAAGTACTTATTATTTTAACATTCCAAAATGTTTTAACAAAAAAAACGCGAGCAATAGCTCGCGTTTTTACTATTTATTGAATTATTCTTATTCTACAACAATACGTTTTACCGTTTTCTTAGCACCATCTATAATAGATACTAAGTAAATTCCTGCTTGTACTTTGCTTAAATTAACATTTTGATTGAAAGCTCCTGTATTAGAGAATGATTTTTCATATACTTGACGTCCTCTCATATCATGTACATTAATTTTTATTTCATTTGTTGAAGCCGAAGTAAATCTTACATTAAAATTTCCTGTGTTTGGATTAGGGAATAAACTAATATCATTTAATTCAAATTCAGGGTTTGATAAGGGTGCAGAAACATTACAAATATTTAAACTCCAACTATTTAAAGAACCACCACCGCCTGATCCTGCATCATTATCAGCTACAGTTAATGTCCAAGTTCCTGTAGAACTTTGACCATTAAAAGCAGACAATGCATTTAATGGAATTACAGTTCCACTTACAGCAGGGTTAGTACCACAAGCGAGCACCATACCACTATCATCATAAGTTGCGTTAATATTATCATTACTAGCACATACTTGATTAAATACCGTTACTGATGTTCCCGTAGGGCTTGCCAGAGAAATTATTAAATCACTTATAACAGTATGGGTAATATTCAAACCTAAGTTTAAATCTGTAATAGTTACCCCACTAGGGATGCTAATTGTTGAAGTAACTGTTGGTTTACCATTTGAAGCAATTGTTTGCACGGTAGTATTAGAAACTGTAGAACAGTTAACAATTCCTGTAGTAAATTTGAAAGCTGTTCCGTAAGCCGCTGAACATCCAGCGTTATTTGGACGAACTCTCCACCAATAATCTGTTGCTTGAGATAAACCTGAAACACCAAATGTTGTTCCAGATGTATTTCCAGAAGCTACAATTGTTGTAAAGGCGATGTCAGAAGCTACTTGGATATCGAAGTTAACTGTATTAGCACCTGCAGTCCAAACTAAATTCATTGTTGTGTTTTGCAAAGTAGCATTGTTTACGGGTGTGTTTAAAGTTGCAACTGAAGGCAATGGCTGTACATCTAAATAAAAAGGGACCGTTTTTGTAGTCGCTCCTGAAGTGGCATTTACAATAATATTAGCCAAAGCAGCTGGAGTACTGGCAGTTGTATTTACTGCCATTGTTACTGTTCCAGAAGTTGTTCTAGAAGTTGGTGTAAAAGTAACAGTTGTCCCTACAGGAACACTAGTTGCACTAAATGCAGTCGTCCCAGAAAAACCACTTAAAGCTGTATAATCAAATGTGTAGTTTACAGTATTAACTCCTTGACAAACTCCTTTATTCTGTTCTCCAGGAGCTCCGTTGAAAGCTGCCGCAAACGATGATACAGGCGCAGCAATTGTAAAATTATTATTAGAAATGTCAAAAAAGATATTCCCATTACCACGAGCCATAAGTCTGTTTGTAGCTCCTGTTGAATTTGGGATAGTTATGGTTTCCGAACCATCATTAGGAACTTTACTTGCCAATAATATTGGATAAGTATTCCCTCCATCTGCAGATAAATATAAATCTACATATGGCGTATTAACAGCTCCAGTGTTTGTACTTGCAACATTCCAAGTAACTGTTTGATTTGTACCTACTCCGTAAGACAATCCGGTTGTGCTAGGAATTGTTAATGAGAATGGTCCAGCAGCAGCATCTACAGTAACTGTCATATCAGTAAAAGCGGTTTGACCTACCTTGATAGGTGCCGTAGAACTATAAGGAGAGTTATCTCTAACCGTCAATCTAAAATTTAATGTTCTAGCCACAGAGCTTAATGCTTCTGACAACATTCCTGCATCTCCAGGAGTACCTATTAAACCGGTAGTTGCAGAGTTTGATATAACTGAAGCCAGTCTAGGAAAGTATCTTGACGGAGATACCGTAGGTGAAAATGAAATAAAATTAGGACCAACAGTTTTTGTAGTTGAAGCACTACTTGCGGCTCCAGTTGATGACCCACCGTCATCATTTTGCTCCCAACTATAAGTGAGTGCGTCACCTGCGTTAGCATCAGTTGCAGAACCAGTCAAAATAAATGGAGTGCTAATTGGAATAGTATAATTACTAACTGGAGATACGACAGGCGTAGCGTTAGTCCCAGCTAAAGAAGTTGTTATAGGACAAGTTACACCAGCCAAAACCTCTTGAATTTGAGCAATGGTAGCTTCATGATAATAAGCTATAGAGTGAGGAGCAATGTCTTGACTAGTTATTCCTGCATAACCCATAATAGTTATTCCAGATCCAACTTCTTTATTAACTCCAGCACCTTCATTTGACATAGAAAAAGTATGATTTCCACCTAGTTGGTGTCCTATTTCGTGTACCACATAATCGATATCGAAATTATCTCCTTGAGGAATACCATCAGCTGGAGAGGTAATACCTCTTCCTTTAGTAGAACCAGTACCAGCAGCAACACCATCTACACATGGGCAACCAATACAACCTGCGTTTCCACCACCACCAGTAGCTCCAAACATGTGGCCAATATCGTAAGCTGCATTGTTAGCTGCTAATGTGGTACTTGGACCTGTTAAAGTCGTGTTTAATGCTATTTGTAAAGAAGTATTCCAACTGCTTAATGTAGTAGAATATGGATCAGTTGCTGGATTATAATAAATAACATTTGTTGAGCCTGCAACTAAATTAAGGTGTAACGCTAAATCTTTTTCGTAAACACCATTACAACGCGTTAATGTCGCATTGAAAGCAGCTAGAACCAAACCAACTTGAGCCGAACTTGTTGCGCCAAAATAATTAGCGTATTCGCCATTACAAGATTGTGCTAAACGCATAGTCTTAAGTTCTCCAGCGCTAGATTTAGCAATATCGCCTGCTTTTCCAGCTAAATCAACAACTAATTTTTGATCATCTGTAGAGCAAGACCAAGGCAACTTTCCTTTTTCTCTTTGTGATTTGAATACTGCATAAACAGTATGGTCTTGAGAATACGGTTCGATAAATTCGTTTTCCTTATCGGTTCTAAAAACCATTGTTTGAATGCCTTGCGGAGAAATACTTAGTTTTAATGTTGCATATCTGTCGGTAATTCCTTTTCCTGAATAGGCCCTAATTTCTGGAAACCTTTCTTGTAATTCAGTATCAAAGTTTGAGGCTTCAAACATTTCAAACTCTTCCATTTGCCCATCTGCATTTGGCAAAGAAATGATAGTTTTGGTTTTTGAAGTAATGTTTCTTGTTGAGAATAAAGTTTCTCTCATGGATCCAAGATTCAAATCATAAAGCTTGAATTCTTTTGGAAAAGATAGTCTAGCAACTCCTTTATCGGTTGCAACTCTCCCTTTACTAGTTTCACTTGAACTCCAATAACCTCCCGTTTGGGCTTGTATTTGAACCATTCCAAAAAGTGAAACAAAAACTAATAGTAATTGTTTTTTCATTTTTAATAAATTTGGGTTAATAAATTTTGAATACTAAAGTACTTATTATTTTAACATTACAAAATGTTTTAACAAAAAAAACGCGAGCTATTGCTCGCGTTTTTATTATTTATTGAATTATTCTTATTCTACAACAATACGTTTTACCGTTTTCTTAGCACCATCTATAATAGACACTAAATAAACTCCCGCTTGTACTTTGCTTAAATTAACATTTTGATTGAAAGCTCCTGTATTAGAGAATGATTTCTCATATACTTGACGTCCTCTCATATCGTGTACATTAATTTTTATGTCATTACTAGTGTCTGATGTAAATTTTACTGTAAAATCTCCATTATTAGGATTAGGATACAAGTTAAAATCCGCAAATTCGAAATCAGGGTTAGAAAGAGTATAAACGTTAGAACAAACCTCAATAGACCAGTTATTTAACGACCCTTCATCTCCTAACCAATAATCCTCCGCTGATAAAGTCCATGTGCCATTTGCTGGCTTACCATTTAGTGATGCCAAACTTCCTGCTGGAGCATAAGTTCCTGTTGCACTACCATTGTTAACACAAACAATTGCTGGCGAACCATTATTGAAAAGAATATTAAATCCTGTTGAAAGATTGTTACAATTTCTATTCCATAAAACAACTGGAGTCCCATCAGGATGACTCATTCTTACTACCATATCCCATGTATAACCATGTGTTGCTGCTAAAGTTACATTTACATCCGTTATATTAGCTGTAACTGGTACACTAATAGTTTTTGAAACTGATGTTCCTGGTGAGTTATTTGCAGGACTATCATCAATAACAGTTAGCGGCGTATTATTAGAATAACTAGCACATGAATTTGCTACAGTATAACCAATAGCAATATCCTGTAAGTTAACATTAAAGAAAATACTTGCACTTGCCTTAACCATTACTCTACAATTTGTAGCAGTAATGTTAGGCACAGTTATTGTTTGTGTACCATCATTAGGTGTTCCTGCTACTAATACGGTTGGGTAAGTTAAACCACCATCTGTAGATAACAAGATGTCTACATTGGCTCCACCAGCACTAGCATTTGTATTATTTACAGTCCAAGTAATCGTTTGCGTTGATCCTTGTAACCAAGACTGACTAGCAACATTTTGAGAAGTTACTGTAAGAGGCCCTCTTGTTGCATCTACAGTAATAATCATATTATCAAAACTAGTTTGACCAACTTTATTTGACGCAATATAAGCAGCGTTATCTCTTGTAGTTAGTCTAAAATTTAATGTTCTAGCTACAGAACTTAATGCTTCTACATTAATTTCTGCCCCAGCAGTTGTTGCTGAACCAACTAAAACAGATGACATTCTAGGCATGTATCTTACAGGAGAAGCACTAGGACTATATGTTCTCCAGTTTGGACCACCTGCTTTCGCGATAGCAGCAGCACTGTTTACTCCTGTTTGAGCAGCCGTATTTGCTGCGTTATCTACTTGCTCCCAGCTATAGGTTAAAACATCTCCAGCATTACCATCAGTAGCTGAACCTGTTAATATAAAAGGTGTACTTCTAGGAATCGTAAAATCAGCTCCAGCATTTGTTACCGGTGTTGCATTAACCCCTGTTAAACTAACCGTTACAGGACAAGTTTTTCCTGCTAAATTGGTTTGAATTTGCGATATGGTTCCTGCATGATAAACATCTATAGAGTGAGGCGCTACATCTTGCGCTGTAATACCAGCATAACCCATAATGGTTACACCAGAACCCACTTCCATATTTACTCCTGATCCTTCATTGGACATCGAAAAAGTGTGATTTCCACCTAATTGATGACCCACTTCATGGACTACATAATCTATATCAAAATTATCTCCTTCAGGAATAGCATCCCCTGGAGACGTAATTCCTTCTCCTTTTCCTCTTTGATATGTTGGAGTTGAATTAGAAGTTCGTAACGCATTACACACACAACCAATACATCCAGCATTTCCACCTCCACCTGACGCACCAAATAAATGCCCAATATCGTAGTTAGCTTCTCCTATTACCGATGTTAATGTGCTTTGCAATTGGTTGTTCCATGTTCCAGGACAATCGAAAGTTGCTGACGTACATCCTGCAATATCAGCTAATCCAGTTGCTTCATCAGCATATGGGTCTGTAAGAGGATCTAAATATAAAATAGTGGTGTTGCTTATTAAATTCAAGTGAAGAGCTAAATCTTTTTCATAAATACCATTACATCTTGTTAGAGTAGCATTAATAGCTGCCAAAGTTATAGCAACCGTTGGAGGAGTCCCTACAGCAATTTTATCAGCAAAATAAACAGAATATTCTCCTGTACAAGATTGTGCTAAACGCATAGTTTTAAGCTGTCCTGCACTAGAACGACTTGTATTTGATAATTTAGATGCTACATCAGCAAACATTTTCTGATCATCAACAGAACAAGTCCAAGCTAATTTTCCTTTTTCTCTTTGAGAATTGAAAACAGCATATACTTTTCCGTCTTGAGAATATGGCTCCATGAATTCATTTTCTTTATCGGTTCTAAAAACCATAGTTTGAATTCCTTGCGGAGAAATACTCAACTTCAATGTTGCATATTTGTCTGTAATTCCTTTTCCAGAATAGGCTCTAATTTCAGGAAATTGAGCTTGCAAATCAGCTTCAAAATTTGACGCTTCATACATTTCAAACTGCTCTAATTGCCCATTAGTATTTGGCAATGTAATAACAACAGATTGTCTTGATGAAGATTGACTTGAAAATAAAGTTCTTCTTATCTCTTCTAAATTCAGATTGTATAAATCGAATTTTTTAGGGAACGACTGTCTTGCTACTCCTTTTGCAGTAACAATTTTATCAGATCCACCTTTGTTTGGCGACCACACCCTGTCTGTTTGTGCTTGTGCTTGACAAAACATAAAAACAGAAGCTAATGCTACAAGTAATTGTTTTTTCATTATTAAAAAATTTTGGTTATGAAAACAAATATACCATTTTTTACAAAAACTAATAACTTTTTAAAAAAAAATAAGATTAAAGGCTAATTAATTAAGATTAACGGATTTACAAAAGCTTTTTCCTTAATTCAAAAGTTAAGTTTATCTTTGTTAAATAAAAAATATCAGGCATTGAAAGTATTCCATTCTATTTCCGAATTCACCTCTCAAAAAAGAACCGTTATTACGTTGGGCACTTTTGACGGTGTTCATTTAGGACATCAAAAAATTATAAATAGACTTTTAAATAGCACACAAAATAACAATTTAGAAAGTGTCGTACTGACATTTTTACAGCATCCACGAAGTGTTTTACAAGCTGAGAATACTATTAAGTTATTAAATACAAATGCAGAAAAAACGGATCTTTTAGAAAAATGCGGCATTGACAATCTTATTATTCATACTTTTGACGCTTCATTTTCAGAGTTGACAGGCGAAGAATTTGTAAAGACCATTTTAGTTGACAAATTAAATATTCATAAAATAATTATTGGATACGATCATCGTTTCGGAAAAAATCGTTCCTCAGATATTCATGATTTAATATATTTTGGGAAAAAGTATCATTTTGATGTAGAACAAATTTCTGCCGAAGAAATTGACGAAATTTCTATTAGCTCAACTAAAATTCGTAATGCGATAAGTAACGGGAATATCAAATTGGCGAATCAATATTTAGGTTATAATTACTCTTTTACAGGAAAAGTAGTTACAGGAAAACAACTCGGCAGAACAATTGGCTTTCCTACTGCAAATCTTATTATTGAAAACCAGCAAAAAATTATTCCAAAAAATGGCGTTTACATTGTAGAAGGGTTATGGCAAAATACCACCCACCGAGGTATGATGAATATTGGAACTAAACCTACTATTGACGGAAAAAATACAACTATTGAAGTTCATTTTTTTGACACAAATCAAGACTTATACGATTTAGATATTACAATTTCTGTTCACGACTTTATTAGAGATGAGGTGAAATTTAATTCGATTAACGAATTAAAAACACAACTTGAACAAGATAAAATTACTTCTTTAGACTATTTTTAATTTAAAATATATGCTGTTAAATATTTGCTATTCAATTATTTATTAAATATATTTGATGTAATATTTCTACATATTTAACCTATTGTTTAATTAAATCTTATTGCTATGGGTGTTTCAAAAGAACTTAATAATGGTATTTTAATTTTTATTGGGATTGGAATTTTTTTCCTAACCATGGAGTTACTAGGATTGTCTGATGTTTTTTGGCTTAGAATGCTAAATATTTTTATTGTTATTTATTTTTTAAATAAAACTATAAAATCTAATTACCAAGAAGGCAAGACAGAATATTTAGACAACTTAATTTCGGGAACTCTTACTTCATTAATTGGTGTTGTTTTAAGTATTATTGGCTTGTTGGTATATATTTCTATGAAGGGTGGCGATGCTTATTTAGCAAAACTATCTCAAAACTTTCTATTCGGAGGAGGCGCGCCATCTATGAATCAATATTGCATAGGACTACTTTTTGAAGGTATTGCTTCGTCCATAATTATTACATTCACTTTAATGCAGTATTGGAAAGACAGACCTGTAAAGCATTTTTAGGATAAAAATACATTTTGAACAAAATGTTTTTAGCGAAATTTATTTCCTAAAAACATTTTTTTAGTTTAAATGAAAATGAGTATCAAACTTTAAATTGAAATCCTTATTTTTGACACCTATTATAAGATATTATTATGAGTGTAATGAGAAATAACTGGACGAAAGAAGAAATAATTACTATATACAATAAGCCTTTGATGGATTTGCTTTATGAAGCAGCTTCCATTCACAGAGAACATCATGACCCAAATGTCGTTCAGGTTTCAACTTTACTTTCTATAAAAACCGGTGGTTGTCCTGAAGATTGTGGTTATTGCCCACAAGCCGCTAGATATCATACCGATATTGAAGGGAACGACCTAATGAGTGTACAACAAGTAAAAGCACAGGCTCTGCGAGCAAAATCATCTGGATCATCTAGAGTTTGCATGGGAGCAGCTTGGAGAAATGTAAAAGACGGACCAGAATTTGATCAAGTTCTAGAAATGGTAAGGACCATAAACAAACTTGACATGGAAGTTTGTTGTACTTTAGGTATGATTACCGAAAACCAAGCACACCGTTTGGCAGAAGCAGGACTATATGCCTACAACCACAACTTAGATACGTCTGAAGAATACTATAAAGAGGTGATTTCAACACGAGGTTTTGAAGATAGAATTCAGACTATTGAGAATGTTAGAAAAACAAATGTTACTGTTTGTAGTGGTGGTATTATTGGCATGGGAGAAAGTATTGAAGATAGAGCTGGAATGCTAGTAGCATTATCAACATTAAACCCACAACCAGAATCGGTGCCTATAAATGCATTAGTTGCTGTAGAAGGAACTCCAATGGAAGAAGAAAAACCTGTAGAGATTTGGGAGATGATTCGTATGGTTGCCACAACCCGTATTATTATGCCAGAAACTCAAGTTCGCCTTTCAGCAGGAAGAATGAATATGAGTAGAGAAGGTCAAGCTATGTGCTTTTTTGCTGGAGCAAATTCAATTTTTGCTGGCGATAAATTACTAACAACTCCAAACCCAGACGTAAATGAAGATATGAAAATGTTTGAGATGTTAGGGCTAAATCCTCAAAAACCATTTACGAAAGTATCGCAACCAACAACCGTTGAGGCTAAAGATTCTCAATACGAATCATTAGGTGAAAAACCAAAATGGACAAGACCGAGCCACACTATTGAGAGAAATCTTGAAGTTTCGACCAAAGGAAAAAACTAAACTAATATATATATATATAACAAAAAAGGTACGCAATGCGTACCTTTTTTTATTTAGATTGTAATTTAAATTTCTTAAGTGTATAAAAACCATATACTATTGCTACGGTTACAAGTAATACAACACTCCCATCTATAGGCAAACCTGGTGGTGGTGGTGGCGTAGGTGGCGGTGGTCCTACTGGAGGAGCCGCTAATGTAGTAAAAGTTGCTAGTAAGGCTAACAAACTTAGGCTGATTTTTTTTGGAGCAATATTCATAGTTCTTAAAAATATACAAAAAAACTTTTTAAACAAATATTTTAATATTAATATTTAGTAAATTTTTTTAATTCAACTTCGAGACAATATTAAGTGAAATAATTGATTCAACCAATTAATTTTATAAAAAAATAAAATAAAAACAAAAAAACCTTTCAATTACTTGAAAGGTTTTTTGTTTTTATGTGGTCCCACTTGGAATCGAACCAAGCACCTACTGATTATGAGTCAGTTGCTCTAACCGAATGAGCTATAGGACCAATTTTATTTATACAGGTTTTATATATTCCTGTACTTATCAAATAAAGCTATGTTTTATTTGAGGTTGCAATATTACTACATTTTTTGAGATTCCCAAAATTAATCTTTAATTTCTTGACACAATTCTATTAAAACACCGTTTGTAGATTTAGGATGCAAAAAAGCCACTAGTTTATTATCGGCTCCTTTTTTTGGGATTTCGTTTAGAACTACAAACCCTTCTAACTGTAAACGAGCTATTTCTGAAACAATATCTTCTACATCAAAAGCGATATGATGTACTCCTTCTCCTTTTTTTTCTAAGAATTTAGCAATGGGACTTTCTGGATTTGTAGCTTCTAATAATTCAATTTTATTTGGTCCATTCATAAAAAATGAAGTTTTTACACCTTCACTCACTACTTCTTCTTGCTTATATGATGGTGCACCGAATAATTTTTCGAAAATTAAATTGGAAACTTCTAGACTTTTGACTGCAATTCCTATATGTTCTATTTTTCTCATTATCGTTTTATTTATTACAAAGTTCGCAAAAATACAATTCATTTCCAAAAATAGCCCTGATTGCTTCGCCAGTTCGCGACGCTCGTGTGAGGCGATATCCCGTCACGTCTTTTGGAACGAGATGGATAAAGACGAAAGCAGGAAAGTAATTTCAAGAAAATGCCCGAACAATTCGCTCCTAATTTTAATAATGTATTTGACTAAAATATCGTATTTTTGCAGTATGGAAACAAATAGACAGAAAAAAATAGGCGGAGTTATTCAGAAAGATTTAGTAGATATTTTGCAAGGTGAGATTCGTAAGAACGGTATTTCGAACCTTGTTATTTCAGTTTCTAAAGTAACTGTAACTACTGATTTAGGTGTGGCGAGAGTTTATTTGAGTGTTTTTCCGCAAGAAAAAGCACCTGAAATATTGGAATCTATCAAGTCTAACATGTATTTGATAAAACATGATTTATCACAACGTGTTCGATTGCAGTTGCGTAAGGTTCCTAACCTAGCTTTTTATATTGATGATAGTTTAGATTATATCGAGAAAATAGACAATGCGCTTGCTGGGAAAGAAAATCCTATAGAAAATCGTGATTTATTAGAAAAAAGAAAGAAAATATAGTTTGAATTTTCCTTTTTACATAGCCAAACGTTACGTTTTTAGCCGAAGTAGCAATAATGCGATTAACATTATTTCTAAAATTGCTTTGGGTGGAATCGTTATTGGCGCTATGGTTCTTTTTGTGTTTTTATCAATTTTTAGTGGGCTAAAAGATTTTAGTTTATCGTTTAGCAATGACTTTGACCCTGATTTGAAAATAATTCCAAAATACGGAAAATCTTTTCTTATTTCAGAAGACCAAAAGCAAAAAATAAAAACCAATAAAGACATTGCTTTTTATAGCAAAACGGTAGAAGAAAAAGTGCTTTTTTTGTACAAAAATAAAGAACAAGTCGCTAACATAAAAGGTGTTGACGGTCAGTATAATTTAGTAAACAACGTTAGCAAAGCCATGTATCAAGGGCAATGGCTTGCGCCAAAAACCCCTCAGGTTGTTATAGGAAACACGATAAGTCAGAAATTATCTTTAGGCTTATTTGATTTAGAAAATGCCTTCGAGATTTTTGTTCCAAAACCTGGAAAAGGCGCCATTTCTAGTGCCGAAAATGCTTTCAATAAATCGAATTTAGTTCCTATTGGGATTTATGCCATAAATGACGAACTGGATTCTAAATATGTTTTTGCCGATTTAGAACTTACCCAAGAACTACTAGAATTTAAACCCAATCAAGTGACTGGTTTAGAGATAAAACTTTCAGAAAAAGTAAAGGAAGAAAAAGTAATAGAAGACTTACATGTAATTTTTGGCAATCAGGTTATTATTAAGACCAGACAACAACTGAACGACAGTTTGTACAAAATGCTAAATACCGAAAACACTATTCTGTATCTTATTTGTACTCTAGTTATTATTCTTATCTTATTTACGCTAGCAGGTGCTATTATCATGATGATTCTTGACAAAAAAGACAACCTAAAAACATTGTATAATGTAGGAACTCCTATTCCCGATTTGCGAAGAATATTTTTGCTGCAGGGTACTTTACTAACTGTTTTTGGCGGATTTATAGGCTTGTTTTTAGGAATAATAATTGTGCTAATTCAGCAATATTTTAAGGTGGTTATGATTACCGAATCTCTAGCTTATCCTGTAATTTTCAATTTGCAAAATGTAGCCATTGTTCTAGCAACAATTATAACATTAGGCGTTATGGCTTCCTTTATTGCTGGAAGTCGTGTGAGCAAAAAATTGTTGGAGTAATAGTTGGGCGTTACCTCGATAAAAAAATCTCGGTCGGGCTTTTCGTTACAAACGAAGTTCACTGAACTCCGATGAAAATAAAAGTATAATGAAGTAATCTTTTCCTTTTTAAAGAAAATAGGAAAAGGATTTTCACTGCAATCCCTAACGCAAACTGCAGAATTGATAAATCACATTGCTAGCGCGAGCTTCTAGCTCGTGCCCACAAACAAAATAAAAACAATATTATATTTATGAGTAGAAAATATAAGTTTGGAGAAAAAGAAGGCGCTTATTTTATAAGTTTTGCAACTGTTAATTGGATAGATGTTTTTACAAGAGAAGATTATTTTGTTTGTATTATCGAATCTTTAGATTATTGCAGAAAAAATAAAGGAATGGAAATATATGGTTATTGCATTATGCCAAGTCATATACATTTAATATTTCGCTCTTCATTAGGAGATCCTTCAGGTTTGATAAGAGATTTTAAAGGATTTACTTCTCGAAAAATGTTAACAGTAATAGAAGAAAATCCACAAGAAAGTAGACGAGAATGGATGCTATGGATGTTTGAAAGAGCTGGAAAGAAAAACAGCAATGTAGAACATAGACAATTTTGGCAGCAAAATAATAACCCAATCGAAATTTGGTCTTTAAAAGTATTTGAACAAAAATTGAATTACATTCATAATAATCCCATTGAAACAGGCTTTGTAACTGACGCAATAGACTGGAAGTATAGTAGTGCAAGGAATTATGGCAATCATGACCAAACAATTTTAGAAATAGATCTTAATTAAATTGATTGTAGGCACGAGCTGGAAGCTCGCGCTAGCGGTGAGATTCAACAAAAAAAGTAATCTGTAAACTTGTATTTAGTGATTCTAAAATGAAAGTAATCATTGATAATAATGAATATCTATTGGAACACATTGATGATTTACTTAAATATAAAAATGAATTGACAAATAGAACAATATTATTACTTGAATCATAACCACCTAAACAAACTGATACCCAGCATAAACCTCTTCAACTTCACTTAATACTTTAAATAATTCCTCAGGATCATCGAGAGTAACCAATCTTTGTTTGTATTCCTTAAATGAGTGAATTCCTTTAAAATAATTGGTGTAATGACGACGCATCTCAACAATTCCTACGCGTTCTCCTTTCCAGTCCATAGACCAAGTCAGGTGGTTTCTGGCTGCTTCTACTCTATCGATAACTGTTGGTGCTGGCAAATGTTCTCCTGTGGCAAAATAATGTTTTATTTCATTAAAAATCCAAGGATATCCTATCGCAGCACGACCAATCATCATACCATCGAGACCAAATTTGTTCTTGTATTCTAATGCTTTTTCGGGAGAATCGATATCGCCATTTCCAAAGATAGGCATCGTAATTCTAGGATTATTTTTTACTCTTTCTATGTGTGTCCAGTCCGAATGGCCTTTATACATTTGTGCTCTTGTTCTCCCATGAACGGTTAGTGCTTGCACGCCAATATCCTGCAAACGTTCGGCAACTTCATCAATATTAATAGAATTATCGTCCCAACCCAAACGGGTTTTTACAGTCACTGGCAAACTAGTACTTCTAATAACAGCTTTAGTCAACCGAACCATAAGATCTACATCTTTTAGAACGCCTGCTCCTGCTCCTTTGCAAACTACTTTTTTTACAGGACAACCATAATTTATATCTACTAAATCAGGATGAACAGCATCGACAATTTTGGCTGACATCGCCATAGCTTCCTCATCGCCACCAAAAATTTGAATTCCAACTGGTCGTTCATAATCGAAAATATCTAATTTTTGTCGGCTTTTTATGGCGTCACGAATTAATCCTTCGGAAGAAATAAATTCCGAATACATTAAATCGGCACCATGCAATTTACACAATCTACGAAACGGCGGATCGCTCACGTCTTCCATAGGTGCGAGTAGTAATGGGAAATCTGGCAATATGATGTTACCTATTTTAGGCATTGTCTATTTTTTTTGCAAAGATAGAAGTTTTCTGTGAGAGATAATAGACTTATTTTATACCATGAATTACACAAATTACTACGAATTTCTATTTGTAATCTTATGGATTTTGACATTTCGACGAAGGAGAAATCAAATAATTCGAATAATTAAATGTGATTTCTCCTTCGTCGAAATGACAAACTTTGCATAATTAGTTAATAATCATTCTTTCTTTTATCGAAAAAAGTGATTGGTTTTCTACTCATGGGATTATAAATAAGTGGATTTAGAATCTCTTTCGTCGTAAATTCAATTTTTGGAGTTACTCTCAATTTGGCTCTAAAATGGTCTTTCAGTTCTTGCAAAAATACTTCCGATTTATTTTTGACCGCAATTTTTATTAAAATCTCATCGGTTCCTAAATCGTTAGTAGAAATTTCGATAATATGACTTTCTATGTTTTCAAAATGAGTTAAAACATCATTCATCGCTGGCGGATACAAAGTCGTTCCTTTGTATTTTATCATTTGTTGTTTTCGCCCAATTACTGGTCCAACTCGCAACGTGTTTCGTCCGCAAGCACAAGATTCAGCATGTAATTGTACGATATCGCCAGTTTTGAAACGAACTAATGGCATGGCTTCTACTCCAATTGTAGTGAAAGTTAATTCGCCAGATTCTCCATTTTTTACAGGCTTATTATTCTCGTCTAAAACTTCGATAATAATTAATTCTGGATGATGGTGACCACCAATTGAATGTTCACATTCGGTAAATGCGGTACTCATTTCGGTCGATGCATAAGTCGAAAATAACTTAATATTCCATTTATCAGTTATTTTTTTAGATAAAATACTCATCGAAAAATCCTGATTCCGAAGTGATTCTCCAATGCAAATTGCACCTTTTATACTTGAATTGTTATAATCGATATTGTTATTTTCGGCATATTCTATCAATTTCAATAAAAATGATGGAACTGTTATTAAGTGTGTTGGTTTGTATTTTAAAATAGAATCCCATTGCAGTTCAGGAATTCCTGCGCCCACACGAATTACGCCTACTTTCATTTTTCGTAACCCTAAAAAGTAAGCCAATCCAGCCATAAATCTTCGGTCGATGGTGGTCATCATTTGCACCACATCACCTTCTTTTATACCTGCACAATCAAACGAAATTGCTTCGTTATAAGCCAATCTTTCTAAATCATTATCGGTCAAACCAAATGTTACAGGCTCTCCTAATGTTCCTGAAGTTGTAGCATAATCGATTATTTTAGTAACCGGAACGCACAAGAAATCATCGTTGTGTTTTTGCAAATCTTCTTTTGAAGTTACAGGCAACAATTGCAAATCTTCTAGTGTTTTTATGCTTTTTACATCAATAGCCGATTTCGAAAAAAGTCTTTTGTAATAAGGCGAATTTTGATTTACATAAGTCAGTAATTCCAAAAGTTTTTGCTCCTGAAAAGATTTAATTTCTTCGGTTGTTGCGGTTTCTATTTTTGGAATCATTGTAGTTTTCTTTCTATTTTCTTTAAATACTTCTCGATTTCTAATTTCTCAGGAAGTGTCGTAATTTCTTTTGTTAACGCTTTTTCGAATTGCTCTTTTGCTAATAGATATTGTTTTTTTTGATAAAAATTCAATCCTACCTTATAATAAACAACCCAAT
>NZ_JAYSSZ010000019.1:0-17043 GCF_043720215.1 Flavobacterium sp.
AATTCTAAAATAAAATAAAAAAATATAAAAAAAACCCATACGGTATCAATAATATGAATACAACATACTTTACAGAAGATCATCAATTATTTAGAAAAAGTTTGCAAGATTTTTTGCATAAAGAAGTTGTGCCTCATATCGAAAAATGGGAAAAAACAGGTACAATCGAACGCTTTATTTGGAAAAAATTTGGAGATATGGGCTTTTTCGGAATCGCATATCCAGAAGCTTACGGCGGATTAAATTTAGATTTGTTTTATACTGTTATTTTTTTAGAAGAACTCCAAAAAATAAAATCTTCTGGCTTTGCTGCTGCCATGTGGGCACACGCTTATTTAGCGATGACACATTTAAATGCAGAAGGAGACGAACGTATTAAACAAGACTATTTAGTGCCAAGTATTGCTGGAGACAAAATAGGCGCTTTATGTATTACAGAGCCTTTCGGTGGAAGCGATGTGGCAGGAATGCGAACTACGGCTGTAAAAAAAGGAAATAAATATGTTATTACTGGTTCTAAAACATTTATTACAAATGGCGTTTATGCAGATTACTATGTAGTTGCTGCAAAAACAAGTCCAGAGCTTGGAAACAAAGGGATTAGTATGTTTCTTGTAGATGCTAAAACACCAGGAATTTCTGCTACAAAATTGGATAAATTAGGCTGGAGAGCTTCAGATACTGCAGAATTAGCTTTTGATAATGTAGAAATTGCTGAAGAAAATTTAATGGGAGAAGAAGCAACACGAGTTCCTTATATCATGCAACATTTTGCTTTAGAAAGATTAATCATGGCAATAAATGCACATGCACGTGCTGAATATGCAATAGACTATACTTTAGGTTACATGTCAGAACGTGAGGCATTTGGAAAATCGTTAGATAAATTTCAAGCATTGCGCCATACCATGGTCGAGCATGCTACAGAAGTAGAACATATTAAAGTGTTTAATTATACAGCAATAGCTCGATTAGACAAAGGCGAATATGTTGTAAAAGAAGCAACAATGGCCAAATTAAAATCGACTAAAGTGGCTGATCAATGTATTTATGATTGTTTGCAAATGCTAGGCGGTTATGGTTATATGGAAGAATATCCGTTAGCAAGATTATCACGTGATAGCCGTTTAGGACCTATTGGTGGTGGTACTTCCGAAATCATGAAAGAGATTTTATCGAAAATGATAATCGACAAACAAAATTATAAACCAGCTGTAAAATAATAATTTTGTCACGCTGAGTTGTGCTGAAACTTCGGGAGAAGCAAATCATATAAAAAAACCAAGAAACAAGAAATTGTAACTTGGTTTTTTTATTAGAAGCTATTCCTGCTTTCCGTTACAAGTTTTTTGTTTACTTGCTTTTTTCTAAGTCACAAAAGGAGCTTCCTTTGGTCGCTCTTTTCTGTCAAGAAAAAATGCATATAAACTGCAAAAGCTTTCCACTGTAATCAGGGCTAAAAAGCGAAAAAATAAAATAATTCATAATTTATAATTCATAATTAAAAATAAATACATACTTTTGCACCCTTAACGAGAGGAGGTGTCTATATTATGTTAATTATACCAATTAAAGACGGAGAAAATATCGATAGAGCATTAAAGCGCTATAAAAGAAAATTTGACAAAACAGGAGTCGTAAGACAACTAAGAAAACGTCAAGCGTTCATTAAACCATCTGTTATAAACAGAGCAATGGTTCAAAAAGCAGCTTATGTTCAAAACATGAGAGAGAACTTAGAAAGTTAGTAAATAATTTTCCTAAAATATAAATCGTTAGTAATAGAAGTTTAGTACTTTTATACTAACGATTTTTTTATGGTCTAAACTTTTGTATGTCTTAGCGGAGTCGAAAAGATTTTTAATTTTAGTAAATGAGCAACCAACAAAAATTTCAAGATTACTTACTCAAAGAAAAAAACTATTCAGTGCACACAGCTTTGGCTTATGGTAAGGATTTGCAGTTTTTTCAAAAATTTCTTGAAACTAATTTTGACAACACTTCACTTGAAGAAGTTTCTTATACCTTAATAAGAAGCTGGATAGTTTTAATGGTCGATGCAGAAATGAGCAATACATCAGTAAATCGAAAAATTGCCTCGCTAAAAGCTTTTTATAAATTTCTATTAAAAACCAAACAAATAGAAATAAATCCACTCGCAAAACACAAAGCGCTCAAAACGCCTAAAAAAATTCAAATCCCATTTTCTGAAGACGAATTGAATAAGGTTTTAAATCAGATACATTATAAAGAAGGATTTGAAGGATTGCGAGATAAACTAATAATAGATTTGTTTTACACCACAGGAATTCGTCGTTCCGAGCTTATTAGCTTACAAATAAACAATGTAGATCTTATAAACGGAACTATAAAAGTCATAGGAAAAAGAAATAAAGAAAGAATTATTCCGTTGTTGTTAATTATTGCGGAACAGATTAAAGCGTATATTGCTGACAGAAAAGCTCTTACGATAATTAATGATGAGAATTTTTTATTTTTGTTGTCAAATGGAAATAAACTCAACGAAACGTTTGTCTATCGATTAATAAATGATTACTTTAGTAATGTTTCCGAGAAAGTAAAAAAAAGTCCGCACATGCTTCGACATACATTTGCAACTCACATGCTAAATCACGGAGCGGATTTAAATTCTATTAAAGAGTTGTTAGGTCACTCGAGTCTCGCGTCAACACAAGTTTATACACACTCAAGTTTAGAAGAACTTAAAAATGTATATCGGAACGCACACCCTCGAAACCAAAAATGAGTTCGTTATGTTTAACCAAAATTTTAAATTATGAAGGTAAATGTTCATGCAGTCAATTTTAACATTGATAAAAAATTAGTAGATTTTGTTGAAGAAAGAATGAATAAATTAGAAAAATTTTACGATAAGGTTGTGTCGTATGATGTTTTTTTAAAAGTTGAAAAAACCAGTGACAAAGAGAATAAAATGGTGGAGGCAAAAATCATAGTTCCTGGAGATGAATTTATAGTAAAAAAGCAATGTAAAACATTTGAAGAAGGAGTCGAATTAGCTTCAGAATCTCTAGAAAGATTACTTTTAAAAAGGAAAGAAAAAATCAGAGCTCATATTTAAATAATTTTTTATAGAAAAAGTTTTGATTAATAAATAAAATACATACATTTGCAGTCCGTTAGAAATAGCGGACTTTTTTTATTGATTCGCCAGCGTAGCTCAGTTGGCTAGAGCAGCTGATTTGTAATCAGCAGGTCGTGGGTTCGAGTCCCTCCGCCGGCTCTAATTAATTTAGATTTCTGAATTTAGATTTCAGATTTTTGTGCGAAAATGAAAAAGGTTTGATTTGTGATGAAGATATTGGTTTTTTGATTTTAATCTAAAATCATAATTCTAAAATCATAAATTGTCTGGGGAGATACTCAAGCGGCCAACGAGGGCAGACTGTAAATCTGCTGTGTAAACTTCGCAGGTTCGAATCCTGCTCTCCCCACAAGTCGAGACTTTAGGTTTTTAATCTAAAGTTTAAGCTCTGAAATCAAGGATTCTGCCGACTTAGCTCAGGGGTAGAGTGCTTCCTTGGTAAGGAAGAGGTCACGGGTTCAATTCCCGTAGTTGGCTCAAAATTGTAAAATTTGAACACTAATATATTATAATTAAAGATTAAAAACTAAGTAAAATGGCAAAAGAAACCTTTAACCGTTCGAAACCGCACTTAAATATTGGTACGATCGGACACGTAGATCACGGTAAAACTACTTTAACAGCAGCAATCACAAAAGTGTTATCTGATGCTGGTTACTGTCAAGCAAAATCATTTGATCAAATTGATAATGCTCCAGAAGAAAAAGAAAGAGGTATTACAATTAATACTTCACACGTAGAGTATGAAACGGCTAACCGTCACTACGCACACGTTGACTGTCCAGGTCACGCGGATTACGTAAAAAACATGGTTACTGGTGCTGCTCAAATGGACGGTGCTATCCTTGTTGTTGCTGCAACTGACGGACCAATGCCGCAAACACGTGAGCACATCCTTTTAGGTCGCCAGGTTGGTATTCCTAGAATGGTAGTATTCATGAATAAAGTGGATATGGTTGATGATGCTGAGTTATTAGTATTAGTTGAAATGGAAATCAGAGATTTATTATCTTTCTACGAATATGATGGAGATAATGGTCCTGTAGTTCAAGGTTCAGCTTTAGGAGGATTAAATAACGATCCTGCTTGGGTTCCTAAAATTATAGAATTAATGGAAGCTTGTGATTCTTGGATCGAAGAGCCAATCCGTGATACTGAAAAACCATTCTTGATGCCGGTTGAAGATGTATTTACAATTACTGGTCGTGGAACTGTTGCTACAGGACGTATCGAAACAGGTATCTGTAATACAGGAGATCCGGTTGAAATCATTGGTATGGGTGCTGAGAAATTAACTTCTACAGTAACTGGTATCGAAATGTTCCGTCAAATCCTTGATAGAGGTGAGGCTGGAGATAATGCAGGTATCTTGTTAAGAGGTGTTGCAAAAGAAGATATTAAAAGAGGAATGGTTATCATTAAGCCAGGATCTGTAAAACCACACGCTAAATTTAAAGCTGAGGTTTATATCTTGAAAAAAGAAGAAGGTGGTCGTCACACACCATTCCATAACAACTACCGTCCACAGTTTTACGTACGTACAACTGACGTAACAGGAGTAATCATGTTGCCTACAGGAGTTGAAATGGTTATGCCAGGTGATAACTTAACTATCGACGTTACTTTGTTAAGCCCAATTGCAATGAGCGTTGGTTTACGTTTCGCTATCCGTGAAGGTGGTAGAACAGTAGGTGCTGGACAGGTTACTGAAATTACTGAATAAGTATATTTTTAAATAAATAAAACCCAGTATCGTCTCAAGGCGATACTGGTTTTTTAACAAACGGGCGTAGTTCAAGGGTAGAATAGCGGTCTCCAAAACCGTTGATGGGGGTTCGAATCCCTCCGCCCGTGCAAAAAAAATAAATAGAATGACTAAAGTTGTTAATTATATATCAGAAGCTTTTGAAGAGCTAAAATCTAATGTCTCATGGCCAAGTTGGGAAGACGTGCAAAAATATGCTATTATAGTAGCTATTTTTTCAGTAGTATTCTCGCTTGCTACTTGGGGTGTTGATACTCTTTTTGCAAAATCTATTGGTGGTTTTTTTAATTGGATAAAATCTTAAAAATTACCTCATGGCAGATGTTAATGTAAAAAAATGGTATGTTGTAAGAGCCGTAAGTGGACAAGAGAATAAGGTAAAAGCTTATATTGAAGCTGAAATTAATAGACTTGGTTTAACTGATTACGTTTCTCAAGTTCTTGTGCCTACAGAAAAAGTAGTTACAGTTAAAGAAGGTAAAAAGATAATAAAAGATAAAGTTTATTTTTCTGGTTACGTTATGATTGAAGCTAACTTGGCAGGAGAAATTACGCATATTATTAAATCTATTACAAGTGTAATTGGTTTTTTAGGCGAAGTAAAAGGAGGAGATCCTGTTCCTTTGCGTATGTCTGAAGTGAATAGAATGTTAGGAAAAGTAGATGAGTTAGCAGTAACTGCAGATCATAGTTCAATACCATTTACAATTGGTGAAACTATAAAAGTTACAGACGGACCATTTAACGGATTCAACGGTACTGTTGAGAAAATAAATGAAGAAAAGCGTAAACTTGAAGTAATGGTTAAAATTTTCGGAAGAAAAACACCATTAGAATTAAGCTTTATGCAAGTAGAAAAAGTATAATTTTTGTTACATATATAAACCCGCATTAATCGCTTCCAATGATTAATGTAAAATTTTAAAAAATGGCTAAAGAAGTTAGTAAAGTAGTTAAACTACAAGTTAAGGGAGGTGCTGCGAACCCGTCGCCACCGGTTGGACCTGCTTTGGGAGCTGCTGGAGTTAACATCATGGAATTCTGTAAGCAATTTAATGCTAGAACTCAAGATAAACCCGGCAAAATATGTCCAGTGCAAATCACTGTATATAAAGACAAATCATTTGATTTTGTTGTAAAAACTCCACCAGCTGCAGTTCAATTAATGGATGCTGCAAAATTAAAATCTGGTTCAGGTGAGCCTAATCGTAAAAAAGTAGCTTCTGTTACTTGGGATGTGATTAAAGGTATTGCTGAAGACAAGATGGTCGATTTAAATGCATTCACAATCGAATCTGCAATGAGTATGATCGCAGGAACGGCTAGATCTATGGGTATAACTGTAACTGGAGATTCTCCTCTAAAAAAATAGATATGGCAAAATTGACAAAAAAACAAAAAGAAGCTGTTTCGAAAATTGAAAAGAATAAATTATATTCTTTAAAAGACGCTTCAGTATTAATCAAACAAATTGCTTCAGCAAAGTTTGATGAGTCAGTTGATATCGCTGTAAAACTAGGAGTAGATCCAAGAAAAGCGAATCAAATGGTACGTGGTGTGGTTGCATTACCTCACGGAACTGGAAAAAACATGAGAGTTTTAGCATTAGTAACTCCAGATAAGGAAGCTGAAGCTAGAGAAGCGGGAGCGGATCATGTAGGTTTAGATGATTATTTACAAAAAATAAAAGATGGTTGGACGGATGTTGACGTTATCGTTACTATGCCAGCTGTTATGGGTAAATTAGGTCCATTAGGTCGTATATTAGGACCACGTGGTTTAATGCCAAACCCTAAAACTGGTACTGTAACCATGGAAATTGGTAAAGCAGTAGCAGAAATTAAAGCGGGTAAAATCGACTTTAAAGTAGATAAAACTGGTATCGTGCATGCTGGTATTGGAAGAATTTCTTTCGATGCTGACAAAATAACTGAAAATGCACACGAAATCATTCAAACATTAATCAAATTAAAGCCAACTGCTGCAAAAGGTACTTACATCAAGTCTATTCACTTGACAAGTACAATGAGTCCAGCTATTGCTTTAGATCCTAAAGCTGTATAATTGATATGACAAGAGAAGAAAAATCAATCGCTATTGGAGATTTAACTGCACAGTTAGCTGGTACAAACATTTTATATGTAGCAGATATTTCTGGATTAAATGCAGAAACTACTTCAAACCTAAGAAGAGCTTGTTTTAAAGCAGGTATCAAATTAGAAGTTGTAAAAAATACATTGCTTGTTAAAGCAATGGAAGCATCTGATAAAAACTTTGGTGATTTACCATTGACTTTAAAAGGAAATTCTTCAATTTTTATTGCAGATGTGGCCAATGGTCCTGCAAAAATAATCAAAGATTTCCGTAAGAAATCAGACAAACCTCTTTTAAAAGGAGCTTACATTAACGACGAAATTTATATTGGAGACAATTTACTTGATTCGTTAGTAAACCTTAAATCAAGAGACGAAGTTATCGGTGAAATCATCGGATTACTTCAATCTCCTGCTAAGCGCGTGATCGCTGCATTATTAAACCATGCAGAATCTAAAGGCGAAGCAGCAGAATAAATTAGCGCACAATAAATTAAAATAAATTACAAATCATTTAAAGATAGTACAAATGGCAGATTTGAAACAATTCGCAGAACAATTAGTTAACTTAACAGTAAAAGAAGTTAATGATTTAGCAACAATATTAAAAGACGAGTATGGTATTGAGCCAGCTGCAGCTGCAGTAGTAATGTCAGCAGGTGGTGGAGACGCTGGTGCTGAAGAAGCTCAAACAGAATTTACAGTTGTTCTTAAAGAAGCTGGTGCTTCTAAATTAGCAGTAGTAAAAGCGGTTAAAGAACTAACAGGTTTAGGTCTTAAAGAAGCTAAAGATTTAGTTGATGCTGCACCATCTAATGTAAAAGAAGGTGTTTCTAAAGATGAGGCTGAAGGTCTTAAAAAATCTTTAGAAGAAGCAGGAGCTGTTGTTGAGCTTAAATAGTACAACATAGTTTTTGAAACAGGTTTAGGTCTTGGACGTGATGTCCAATGACCTAAACCATTTTTCGTATAATAAAATTATATAAAATACGAAAAAGCTTTTAATCAATACGAAGAAAAAAATCAACTAAATTTTCCTGGTTTATTTTTAAAGATGTATTGTTTTAAAAAGGAAAAGTACAAATTATACAGTGTTTTATACACAAACAATTACTTTTTTTTAATCAAAATTTTGTCCATTGATGATAACAAATCAGACCGAAAGATTGAATTTTGCCTCAACAAAAAATATTCCTGCATATCCAGATTTTCTAGATGTTCAGGTTAAATCTTTTCAAGATTTCTTTCAATTAGAAACGAAATCTGACGAAAGAGGCAACGAAGGGCTTTACAATACCTTCATGGAAAACTTTCCAATTACAGATACTAGAAATAACTTTGTATTGGAGTTTATTGATTATTTTGTAGATCCACCTCGTTATACAATTCAAGAATGTATAGAAAGAGGTCTTACCTATAGTGTGCCACTAAAAGCACGTTTAAAACTATATTGTACAGATCCAGAACATGAAGATTTTGAAACTATAGTACAAGATGTTTATCTTGGAACTATTCCTTATATGACACCTAGCGGAACTTTCGTTATTAATGGTGCTGAACGTGTTGTTGTTTCCCAACTTCACCGTTCTCCTGGTGTTTTCTTTGGTCAATCATTCCATGCAAATGGAACAAAATTATATTCTGCTCGTGTAATCCCTTTCAAAGGATCATGGATAGAATTTGCTACCGATATCAACAGCGTTATGTATGCTTATATCGATAGAAAGAAAAAATTACCTGTTACCACTTTATTCCGTGCAATCGGTTTCCAAAGTGATAAAGATATCCTTGAAATTTTTGACCTTGCTGAAGAAATTAAAGTTTCTAAAACTGGGCTTAAAAAATATATTGGAAGAAAGCTGGCCGCTCGTGTATTAAATACATGGCATGAAGATTTCGTAGATGAAGATACTGGTGAAGTAGTTTCTATCGAAAGAAATGAAATCATCTTAGATCGTGATACGATTTTAGATAAAGATAATGTAGAAGAAATCGTAGAATCTAACGTAAAATCTATCTTGTTACACAAGGAAGATAATAATGTTGTTGATTACTCTATCATTCACAATACATTACAAAAAGATCCAACAAATTCTGAAAAAGAAGCCGTTGAGCATATCTACAGACAATTGCGTAATGCAGAACCGCCTGATGAAGAAACTGCTCGTGGTATTATAGATAAATTATTCTTCTCTGATCAACGTTACAACTTAGGTGAAGTAGGTCGTTATAGAATAAACAAAAAATTAGGTTTAGATACTCCAATGGAAAAGCAAGTGCTTACCAAAGAAGATATCATAACTATAGTGAAATATTTGATTGAATTAATCAATGCGAAAGCAGATATTGATGATATTGATCACTTATCAAACCGTCGTGTAAGAACTGTAGGTGAGCAATTATCTCAGCAATTTGGAGTTGGTTTGGCTCGTATGGCAAGAACCATTCGTGAGAGAATGAACGTTAGAGATAACGAGGTGTTTACACCTATTGATTTGATAAATGCTAAAACATTATCATCGGTAATCAACTCTTTCTTTGGTACAAACCAGTTGTCTCAATTTATGGATCAAACGAATCCATTAGCTGAAATAACGCACAAGCGTCGTTTATCTGCCCTAGGACCAGGTGGTCTTTCTCGTGAAAGAGCTGGTTTTGAGGTACGTGACGTTCACTACACACACTACGGAAGACTTTGTCCAATTGAAACTCCTGAGGGACCAAACATTGGATTAATTTCATCTTTAGGTGTTTATGCAAAAGTAAACGGAATGGGTTTCATCGAAACTCCGTACCGTAAAGTAACAAATGGTGTTGTAGATTTAGTTTCTACACCAGTTTATTTAAGTGCTGAAGAAGAAGAAGGAATGTTAATTGCGCAAGCAAACATTCAAATGGATGCTTCTGGAAAAATTACTGCTGATAACGTTATTGCACGTCAAGAAGGTGATTTCCCAGTAATCGATCCAACTGCTGTTCATTATACAGACGTTGCGCCTAATCAAATCGCTTCGATTTCGGCTTCATTAATTCCTTTCTTGGAACATGATGATGCGAATAGAGCCTTGATGGGATCTAACATGATGCGTCAGGCTGTACCATTATTACGCCCTGAAGCACCAATTGTAGGAACTGGTTTAGAGCGTCAAGTAGCTTCAGATTCTAGAGTGTTAATAAATGCTGAAGGAACTGGAGTTGTTGAATATGTAGATGCTAATATGATTACCATCAAATATGAAAGAACGGATGCCGAAAGAGCAGTAAGTTTCGAATCTGATGAGAAAACATATCAGTTAATTAAATTTAGAAAAACAAATCAAAGTACTTCTATTAACTTGAAACCTATCGTAAGAAAAGGTGATAAAGTAATAAAAGGTCAAGTGCTTTGTGAAGGATATGCAACGCAAAACGGAGAGTTAGCTTTAGGTCGTAATCTAAAAGTAGCATTTATGCCTTGGAAAGGGTATAACTTCGAGGATGCAATTGTAATTTCTGAAAAAGTAGTTCGTGATGATATATTTACATCAATCCACGTAGATGATTATTCATTAGAAGTTAGAGATACAAAATTAGGTAACGAAGAGTTAACTAATGATATTCCTAACGTTTCTGAAGAAGCTACAAAAGATTTAGATGAAAATGGAATGATTAGAATTGGAGCTGAAGTTAAACCTGGCGATATTCTAATTGGAAAAATTACACCAAAAGGAGAATCAGATCCAACTCCAGAAGAGAAATTGCTTCGTGCAATCTTCGGAGACAAAGCTGGTGATGTAAAAGACGCTTCGTTAAAAGCCTCTCCATCACTTCATGGTGTTGTTTTAGATAAAAAATTATTCGCAAGAGCAGTAAAAGACAAACGTAAACGTACACAAGACAAAGACGCTTTAACTGAACTTGAGATGGATTTTGAAACTAAATTTGTTGAATTAAAAGACAAATTAGTTGAAAAATTATTTACAATCGTAAACGGAAAAACATCGCAAGGTGTAATGAACGATTTGGGTGAAGAAGTTTTACCAAAAGGTAAAAAATATACTCAAAAAATGTTATATGCTGTTGAAGATTTCGCTCACTTAACAAGAGGTCAATGGGTTGCTGACGATGAAACCAATAAAATGGTGAATGACTTAATCCATAACTACAAAATTAAGTTGAATGACCTTCAAGGTGCATTAAGAAGAGAAAAATTTACGATTACAGTTGGAGATGAATTGCCAGCAGGAATCTTGAAATTAGCCAAAGTTTATATCGCCAAAAAACGTAAGTTGAAAGTTGGAGATAAAATGGCGGGTCGTCACGGAAATAAGGGAATCGTTGCACGTATTGTGCGTCACGAAGATATGCCTTTCCTTGAAGACGGAACACCAGTAGATATCGTATTGAATCCACTTGGAGTACCTTCTCGTATGAACATTGGTCAGATATACGAAACTGTTCTAGGATGGGCAGGACAAAACTTGGGTCGCAAATATGCAACACCAATTTTCGACGGAGCATCATTAGACCAAATTAACGAAATAACTGACGAAGCTGGAGTTCCACGTTTCGGACACACACATCTTTATGATGGTGGTACAGGAGAACGTTTCCACCAAGCAGCAACAGTTGGAGTAATCTATATGTTGAAACTTGGACATATGGTTGATGACAAAATGCACGCACGTTCAATCGGACCATACTCACTTATTACGCAACAACCATTGGGTGGTAAAGCTCAATTTGGAGGTCAGCGTTTTGGAGAGATGGAGGTTTGGGCACTTGAAGCTTATGGAGCGTCAAGTACACTACGTGAAATTTTGACAGTAAAATCTGATGATGTTATTGGTAGAGCAAAAACTTACGAAGCTATCGTTAAGGGAGAATCTATGCCAGAACCAGGATTACCTGAATCGTTCAATGTATTAATGCATGAACTAAAAGGTCTTGGATTAGACATTCGTTTAGAAGAATAAATAATAATTTGTCACTGGTAGAGGCGTTCAATGTAACGGCTCTACTTTGGCATTTATAAAGGTTTTTAGGATTTATACCCGTAATCCGTTCCGATTTTTTATTAATACTTAATAATTAGCACTTCAAAATTTATTTGAAGTTTAGAGAAGTAATCCGAGGTAATAGAGGAAATGAATTTAATCATCAATCTAAAATCAATTTTTAATTGCAAATAAATCAATAGTAAAAACTATGATGAATAATAGAAATAATACTAGTAACAATAATAATAGAGATAAGAATCCTGTAAAAAGATTCAACAAAATCTCTATAGGATTAGCTTCACCAGAATCTATCTTGGCAGAGTCAAGAGGAGAGGTGTTAAAGCCAGAAACTATTAACTACCGTACTCATAAACCAGAGCGTGATGGTCTTTTCTGCGAACGAATTTTCGGACCAGTAAAAGATTTCGAATGTGCTTGTGGAAAATACAAAAGAATCCGATACAAAGGAATCGTTTGTGACCGTTGTGGTGTAGAAGTTACTGAGAAAAAAGTACGTCGTGATAGAGTAGGACATATCAACCTTGTTGTGCCAATTGCTCATATCTGGTACTTCCGTTCACTTCCAAACAAAATTGGTTACATACTTGGATTGCCATCTAAGAAATTAGATATGATTATTTACTACGAAAGATACGTAGTAATTCAAGCAGGTATCGCGCAAAATGCAGAAGGAGAATCCATTAAAAGATTAGATTTCTTAACAGAAGAAGAATATTTAAATATTCTTGATACTTTACCAGCAGATAATCAATACTTAGATGATTTTGATCCTAATAAATTTGTTGCCAAAATGGGAGCAGAGTGTATTATGGATTTATTAGCTCGTATTGATTTGGATGCACTTTCTTACGAATTGCGTCACAATGCAAACAATGAAACATCAAAACAAAGAAAAACTGAAGCTTTAAAAAGATTACAAGTTGTTGAGTCTTTCCGTGAATCTAACTTAAACCGTGAAAATCGACCAGAATGGATGATTATGAAAGTGGTTCCAGTTATTCCGCCAGAATTACGTCCGCTTGTGCCTCTTGATGGAGGTCGTTTTGCAACTTCAGATTTAAATGATTTATACCGTCGTGTAATTATCCGTAATAATCGTTTGAAAAGATTAATGGAGATTAAAGCTCCAGAAGTAATCTTGAGAAACGAAAAACGTATGTTACAGGAATCTGTAGATTCATTATTTGACAACACGCGTAAAGCATCTGCTGTTAAAACAGAATCTAACAGACCATTGAAATCTCTTTCTGATTCATTGAAAGGGAAACAAGGTCGTTTCCGTCAAAACTTATTGGGTAAACGTGTCGATTATTCTGCTCGTTCAGTAATTGTTGTTGGGCCAGAATTACGTTTGTTCGAATGTGGTATCCCAAAAGATATGGCTGCTGAACTATACAAACCATTCGTTATTCGTAAATTAATCGAAAGAGGAATTGTTAAAACGGTTAAGTCGGCTAAGAAAATAATAGATAAAAAAGAGCCTGTAGTCTGGGATATTTTAGAAAATGTAATTAAAGGTCATCCAGTATTACTGAATCGTGCTCCTACATTACACAGACTAGGTATTCAAGCATTCCAACCAAAATTAATTGAAGGAAAAGCAATCCAATTGCACCCTTTAGTTTGTACTGCATTTAATGCCGATTTTGATGGGGATCAGATGGCGGTTCACTTACCATTAGGACCAGAAGCTATTTTAGAAGCACAATTGTTAATGTTGGCTTCTCACAATATTTTGAATCCAGCAAATGGAGCACCAGTTACTGTACCTTCTCAGGATATGGTTTTGGGTCTATATTATATGACCAAAGAACGTATCTCGACTCCAGAGCATATTATTTTAGGACAAGATTTAGTTTTCTATTCTGCTGAAGAAGTAAATATTGCTTTAAACGAAGGAAGATTGGAATTAAATGCTCGTGTTAAAATTAGAGCAAAAGATTTTAACGAAGAAGGAGAATTAGTAAATAAAATTATTCAAACCACTGCGGGTCGTGTATTATTTAATGAAGTAGTGCCGGAAGCAGCTGGTTATATAAATGATGTATTAACTAAGAAAAATCTACGTGATATTATTGGAAAAATCCTTGCAGTAACAAATGTTCCTACAACGGCAGCTTTCCTTGATAACATTAAAGATATGGGTTACAAATTTGCCTTCAAAGGTGGTTTGTCATTCTCTCTTGGGGATATTCGTATTCCAGAACAAAAAACGCAGCTTATTGCAGATGCAAGAGCACAAGTTGAAGGAATCTCTGGAAACTATAACATGGGTCTTATTACCAATAACGAACGTTACAACCAAGTTATTGATATCTGGACTTCTGCCAATGCTCAATTAACAGAATTAGCAATGAAAAATATCCGTGAAGACCAACAAGGTTTCAACTCGGTATATATGATGCTTGACTCTGGAGCAAGGGGATCTAAAGAACAAATTCGTCAGTTAACGGGTATGCGTGGTTTGATGGCTAAGCCTAAAAAATCAACTGCTGGTGGTGGTGAAATTATTGAAAACCCGATTCTTTCTAACTTTAAAGAAGGTCTTTCTATCCTTGAGTACTTTATTTCTACTCACGGTGCGCGTAAAGGTCTTGCGGATACGGCTCTTAAAACGGCAGATGCTGGTTACCTTACTCGTAGATTACATGACGTTTCTCAAGACGTAATTGTAAACATTGAAGATTGTGGTACCTTAAGAGGTGTAGAAGTTTCTGCATTAAAGAAAAATGAAGAAATTGTTGAAACTTTAGGAGAAAGAATTTTAGGACGTGTTGTTTTACAAGATGTTGTAAATCCTTTAACTAACGATATATTAGTTCACGCAGGAGAGCAAATTACTGAAGCAATAATGAAAGTTATTGAAGCTTCTCCAGTAGAGAAAGTAGAAGTACGTTCTCCACTTGTTTGTGAAGCTACTAAAGGAATTTGTGCTAAATGTTACGGACGTAACTTAGCTACTGGAAAAATGACCCAAAGAGGTGAAGCGGTTGGAGTAATTGCAGCACAATCTATTGGAGAACCAGGTACACAGCTTACACTTCGTACCTTCCACGTTGGAGGGGTTGCGGGAGGTATTTCTGAAGAATCTAATATTGTTGCAAAATTCGGTGGTCGTTTAGAAATAGAAGACCTTAAAACCGTTAAAGGTGAAGATGGAGAAGGTAACGAGGTTGATATTGTGATTTCACGTTCTACGGAAATGAAATTAATAGATCAAAAAACTGGAATTCTTCTTGCTACAAACAATATTCCTTACGGTTCAAGTATTTATGTGACTGATGGGCAAACAGTATCTAAAGGAGATGTAATTTGTAAATGGGATCCATATAACGGAGTTATTATTTCTGAGTTTACTGGTAAAATTGCTTATGAAGATTTAGAGCAAGGACAATCGTTCATGGTTGAAATCGATGAGCAAACTGGTTTCCAAGAAAAAGTAATTTCTGAAGGAAGAAATAAAAAATTAATCCCTACTTTATTAATCTACGGAAAAGATGGCGAACTAATTCGTTCGTACAACTTACCAGTAGGAGCCCACCTTATGGTAAATGATGGTGAGAAAATTAAAGCAGGTAAGATTTTAGTAAAAATACCACGTCGTTCATCAAAAACTGGGGATATTACAGGAGGTCTGCCAAGAATTACAGAGTTGTTAGAAGCTCGTAATCCTTCAAACCCAGCAGTAGTTTCAGAAATAGATGGTGTTGTTTCTTTTGGGAAAATTAAAAGAGGTAACCGTGAGATTATTATCGAATCTAAATTTGGTGAAATCAAGAAATACTTAGTAAAATTATCAAGTCAAATTCTTGTTCAAGAAAATGACTTCGTAAGAGCAGGTGTTCCTTTGTCTGATGGTGCAATTACACCGGATGATATCTTAAGAATTCAAGGGCCAGCAGCTGTACAACAGTATTTGGTTAATGAAATTCAAGAAGTATACCGTTTGCAAGGGGTAAAAATCAACGACAAACACTTTGAAGTAGTAATACGTCAAATGATGCGTAAGGTAAGAGTTCAAGATCCAGGAGATACTTTATTCTTAGAAGATCAATTAATTCATACTAAAGATTTTATCGTAGAAAACGATAAATTATACGGAATGAAAGTAGTTGAAGACGCTGGAGATTCTAGTAACTTAAAAGCGGGTCAGATTATTTCTCCACGTGAATTGCGTGATGAGAATTCATTGTTGAAACGTACAGATAAAAATTTAGTTGTAGCTCGTGATGTTATCACAGCAACGGCAACTCCAGTATTACAAGGTATTACAAGAGCATCGTTACAAACTAAATCGTTTATCTCTGCGGCTTCTTTCCAAGAGACTACAAAAGTGCTTAACGAAGCTGCTGTTGCAGGAAAAGTAGATTACTTAGAAGGTCTTAAAGAAAATGTAATTGTAGGACATAGAATCCCAGCTGGTACAGGTATGAGAGAATATGACAATACAATTGTAGGATCTAAAGAAGAATACAATGATTTGATGGTTGCAAAAGAAGAATTCAATTATTAATTCAAATAATTAAATATTCTTAATTATATTTATAAATCCTAACAGCTCTTTATTGAGTTGTTAGGATTTTAGTTTTAATCCAATTAAAAAATAAAAAAATGAATGAAAATAACCAACAAGGGCAAATAAACATCGAATTAGATGAAGCGACGGCTGACGGAATTTATTCTAATCTTGCCATAATAAACCACTCAAATACAGAATTTGTATTAGATTTTGTTAATATTATGCCAGGTGTGCCAAAAGCAAAAGTAAAATCGAGGATTATACTAACGCCACAACATGCCAAAAGATTGGTTAAAGCTATTGCTGAAAATATTCAACGTTTTGAAAGTGTAAACGGAAAAATTGTAGAATCAGAACAACCAGCCATTCCTCTTAATTTTGGTGCTGCTGGGCAAGCATAAATAAAAAACCATTCGTTATCGAATGGTTTTTTATTTTTAATAAATGTCTTGTCCTAAAATGGCGATACATAAATTCATCGTTATGGAAAACACCCAGGAACCTCGCTATGTAAAGCGTACTCAAAAAGACTACAGTATGTC
>NZ_JAYSSZ010000020.1:0-2263 GCF_043720215.1 Flavobacterium sp.
AATGGAGTGGTTTTTGTAAAAGAAATTCCAGCCAAAGAAAATACTACCAAAGCCTATTTACATCAAGTAGAAAACTATAAAAAAGATAAAAATTATTTAACTGTTTTTTACAAATATTATAACCAACAAATTGCAGCACATAACTACATAAATGCTGCGGAAATTTTAGATATAGCTTGTGTATATCTTGCCGATTCATATGATTATAACGAAGTTTTTTTGGCAACCATTAATGAATTTAATACAAAATATAGGAAAGAAGTTCCAGCACTAAAAACCACTTTTGTAGATGCCTATTTGGCTCATTATTATGAAGACAAGTCTAATCTAAAAAAAGCAGCGGAATATCATAAAAATATAACATTGCTAGAGCCTAACGACTACAAAAGCTGTTACAAAACTGCAAGAGCTTATTATGATTTGTCCTATATTTATTACATCATGGGCAAGCAAAACTTGAGTTTAGTGGCCAACCAAAAATCGTTTGAATATTTCACAAAAATAAATAACCCAAAGGGTTTTGCATTTGTTTACTCTAATTATGCTAACATTTATACGGCCATTGGTGATAAAAAAAGAGCCATAAAAAATGCTGATCTTGCCATAAAGACATACAAAAGTATCGATAATACTTATAATGTTTATATTGGGTTAATTAACAAAATAGCCATTTATGATTTTATGAATGACTCCCGAAAAACTGCACTTATCGATTCTACCTACCAAGCCTTTAATCATAGTACCGAAGATGGTAAAATATTAAAACTAAAAATATTTGATTACAAAATTGAAAATTTAGTCCAAGCAAATAAATTGCCCGAAGCAAAAAAGGTAATTGATGAATTAAAACCAATTGTCGAAGAAATAAATTCCGATGATTTAACAAATGAATACAAAGTAGCAATAGCTCAATATGAAATAAAAAAGAACCCAAATTATTCCGATTTTAAAGATATAAAAACAGCTTTACCAACACTAATAACCAATCAGCAATACGAAAAAGTTAATATGTTTTACGGAGTATTGCAAACAAGTGCTTTGCAAAACAATGATTTTAAAAATGCCTTTGCTATCGAGAAAGACAAACGAATAATTGCCGATAGCATAGCAGATATTGCAACTAGAGAAAAAATAGCTGAACTAGAAACTATTTACGAAACCGAAAAAAAAGAACAACAAATTACACTTCAGAAAACAACAATTTTAAATAAAAATACGACAATAGCACTTTTAGCGTCATTGTTTTTAGGATTGTTTCTAACCGTTGTGGTTTACATTACCCGACAAAAACAGAAAAAATTAAAATTAGAAAAGCAAAACGTGCAACAATATACCAAACAATTACTCGAAAAAACCGAAGAAGAACGCAAACGTATTGCCAGCGATTTGCACGATAGCGTAAGTCACGAATTGTTAAGTTTAAAAAATTCGTTTGAAGAAAAAAACGATATTACGAATACTAAAATAGATTCAATTATAAACGATATCCGTATTATTAGTAGAAATTTACATCCAATAATGTTTGACAAAATAGGATTAAAAGCAAGTGTTGAACAACTAATAGAAAGAGCTCAGTCAGTAAATGATTTTATGGTAACGGCTGATGTTGAATATAACGAATCGCTATCAACTGCTGATGAATTACAAGTGTATCGAATTATTCAGGAAGCGTTATCCAATATTATAAAATATGCCAATGCAGTTGCGGCAAAAATTACTATTCAAGAAAAAAATAATAGTATTTTCATCGAAATTAAAGACAACGGTAAAGGATTTAATGTTTCTGAAAAACTAAACGGAAAAAATGCGTTTGGTTTGCACAATATCATCGAAAGAAGTAGAGCTATAGGTGGCGAAGCAAAAATAAATTCAGATACAAACGGAACTGTTATCTCCATTGAAATTAAAAAACAATAATGAAAATACTAATTGCAGACGATCATCCATTTACACTACAAGGAACAAAAAGCTTTGTCGAATCTTACGGTTACAAAATAACAGATACCTGTTCTAATGGAGTTTCAGCTTTAAATTTAATTACACTTCATCAACCTGATATTGCTATTTTAGATATAAATATGCCAGGACTCGATGGCTTAGATGTGGCAAAAAAAGTACAAGAAAGCAAAATTAAAACCAAAATAATTTTGCTTACCATGCACAAAGAAATGACTATTTATAAAAAAGCCACAGAATTAGACTGCCCCCAAAAAGTTAGACACTATTTGGGGGTATTTTTATGGAAAGAAAAGTCAAATATGAT
>NZ_JAYSSZ010000021.1:0-5862 GCF_043720215.1 Flavobacterium sp.
CTTGGAATGGAGAAAAATTAACTTATAAGAATACTTACTTGCCGAACGAGTATGTCACAAAAATTATAAAAGACAAGAATCATAATTATTGGTTTACTAGTTTAAGGAATGGAGTTTTTGTGATGCCTAATATTTATATAAAAAAAGTGACGCTTCCAGATAATATTATACAAATCAGTACTATTTGTAGTGTAAATAATAATCACCTCGCTTTTGGTACTCCTAATGGAATAATTGGAACATTGAATTCTGACACATTTAAAAGTAATCCATTCTCATTATTATCAGAAACAAAGGTTTCACAACTAGTCTATAATTTTCAATATAAAACACTTTTTATTAGCCAAGAATCACAATCTTATTTATGGAATTTAAGCTCTGGAAAAATTACCAACTTACCTTTCTTTCAAGCATCCAAATCTGCATCAATAACTAATAATAATTCTATATTGAATGCAAGTTATGATAGAGCAAGTATTCTTGAAAATCCCTTTTCAAGTACTCTAAAAAAATCAGAGGTATTAAATTACGATAAACCAAGCTTTATAAACACAAAACCTCCCTATTCAAATAAAGACATTCGATTTAAAAGAGCATATACTTGTTTGCATAGTTCGAAAGACAATTCAAATTATGTTGGTTTTGTTGATGAATTAATCCAATTCGACACGAACTTAAAAGAAACCATCATTCGATATAAAAAACAGCCAATTTTCGCCATCGATCTTGCCGAAACCAAAGACAATATCATTTGGGTTTCGACATTTAAAGATGGCATATTAGGAATAAAGAATAATAAAGTTATTTTTAATTACACGACTCTAAATGGATTACTTTCTAATCAAACTGGAAAACTAAAAAGTGATGGGAATACTTTATGGATTACAACAGAAAAAGGTCTTCAATCATTAGATGTAAAAAATAAATCGTTTAGAAATATTACCAAAAATGATGGACTAGACACCTATTCTATATCTGATATCGAAATTTTAGGAAACAAGCTTTTCATATCTTCAAATAAAGGCATCTATTTATTAGAAAAAGACAAGTGTTTCAAAACCTATTCAAAACCTATAGTCAGTATTACCAATATTAGTATACAAGAAAGAGATACCATTCTAAAAAAAGAATACAATTTAGCCTTTGATAAAAATGGTATTAAAATTATTTTTAACACGAATAGTTTTCAATCCTCTGAGAGCATAGTATATCAATATCGCTTAGTAGGACTAAATAATATATGGTTAACTTTAGACAAAGGCATCGATTTTGTCCGTTATTCTAGTTTACCCTCTGGAGAATTTGTTTTTGAAGTGAAATCTATTAATAAAAATAATATTGAATCTCAAATAGAATACATAAAAATCAATGTCGCTTTTCCTTTCTGGCAAAAATGGTGGTTCTATCTAATAAGCTCATTTGTAATCATCTTTTTGGTTTGGATTTATTTTAGATTACAACTTCGACGAAAAGATATGGAGAAACAAATAGCACTTGAAAAAGCTGAAATAGATAAAGAACTTATCTATTCTCAACTAGAAAACTTGCGCTCTCAAATGAATCCTCATTTTATTTTCAATGCTTTAAACTCTATACAAGAATATATATTAACGAATGAAAAACAAACTGCTAGTGCTTTTTTAGTAAAATTCTCAAGGCTAATTCGTATTTATTTAGAACACAGTAGAGAAAGCGAAGTGAAATTAAAAGAAGAATTAAAAGCTTTACAATTGTATCTAGAATTAGAAAAAGACCGATTTGAGGATTCGTTAGAATATAGTTTTATTATTGATGATAAAATAGATGTCAATAACATTCTAATTCCATCTTTGTTTATTCAACCTTATATTGAAAACGCCTTAAAACATGGGCTTTTGCATAAAAAAGAAAATCGAATTTTGTCAATTTCATTTGAATTAAATAAAGAGAAAGATAGTTTGATTTGTATTATTTTAGACAACGGAATTGGGAGAAAAGCATCGACAGAATTAAACAATAAAAGAGCCTATTTGCATAAATCTTTCGCCACAAGTGCAAATGAGAAAAGAATAGAATTGATTAATAAGACTAGAATCAAAAAAGCAAGTGTTCATATTGAAGATTTATATGATGAAAAAATGGAATCATTAGGAACAAAAGTAGTAATTACCATGCCTTTCAAATAAAAAGCTTTAGAAATAAAAAACAGCATTTCAGAAAGAAAATCTTTGTAATATTAATTTAAAGTAGATTTTTGTAATAAATAAGAAACAATGAAGGCAATTATAATAGACGATGAGAATAAAGCAAGACGATTAATAAGTACTTTAATTCTCGAGCAATGCCCTGAAATCACTTCTCATCTGGAAGCTTCCGATTTAGAGTCTGGTGTGGCTTTAATCAAAGAACACCAACCCGATATTGTTTTTTTAGATATCGAAATGCCTAACCATTCTGGTCTACAAATTATGGATTTTTTTGAATCCTCAGAAATCAATTTTCAAATTATATTTATTACTGCATACAACGAATATGCTATTCAAGCGTTCAAACTTTCAGCTATCGATTATCTTTTGAAACCAATTGATATCACAGAATTTAAAAGCGCTGTTGATAAGGCTAAAACGGCAATTGAAAAAAGTAGTATTACCAATAAATTAGATGATTTAAAAAAAGTTTTTCAGCAATTATCTCTTAACAAAATGGCATTAGAAATACCTAAAGGAATTATTTTTGTTTCTCATGATGATATTATTTTGTTTGAGGCTGACGGAATGTACACTAAAGTGTATATGAAAAATAATGAGTCTCAATTAATTTGTAAACCATTGAAACATTTTGTTGAGCAATTAGAGGACAAAGCATTTTTCTACAAGCCACATCGCTCCTATTTAGTAAACCTAAAATACATCAAAGAATTTTCTAAAAAAGACGGTTTTCATCTCATTATGGAAAACAATAAAACCATTCCAATTGCCAAAGAAAAAAAGGAAGAGTTTATTCAGTTGATCCAAAATGTTTTTTAATAAAAAATAGAAAACTTCATTTCAGCAAAAAAAACATTCCTTTCAGAAAGAAAGTAAAAATAAAACACCACGTTAGATAGAAATTTGTTGCAAATATTAAATCTAACAATTATGAAACTACGCTTACTATTTATTATTTCAATCTTATTGAGTGTTTTTGAAATACAAGCACAAATCCCAACTACAGGACTTATAAAAGACTACAAATTTACAAATGGTGTACTAACAAGTGACGTGAATCCTTTACTACAAGTAGGAAATCAAACGTTGATTCCTACTGGAACAGCAAGAAATATTATCACTGACCGAAATGGAGAAACGAGTAAAGCAATCTCTTTAAATGGAGATTCTTTTACTGCTGGAGGTACTAATGCCGCATCTGTAAATAATTATTCCATTAGCTTTTGGGTAAAAACCACCACCAACGAAAGTCCTAAACGATATGTTTTTGACCAACACAATACCGCAGTAAATCCAGCTGGTTTTAGTGTTGCTCTTAAAGACGGAAAAATTTACTTTAACGGACAATGCAGTTGGAGTTCTACATCCGTTTCTGGAAATAGTGGTATACGCCAAGTAATAAGTCCTGTTATTAACGATGGGCAATGGCATCATGTTGTTTGTTTACTAAGTTCTACAAGAACTTTTTCGTACGCAGGATCTTTTACAAGTTACGTAGCCACTTATACTTATTCGATGTATGTCGATAATGTATGGGTTGGTAGTGATGCAGAAACGGATTATCCTAGTCTATTAACTGCTCAATCACACACTTTTAGAGCAATTACTCCAACAAAACTATTAACAATCGGAAAAGCCCCTGACCTTTCGTATCTAGATTATCAAGAAGGGATAGACCAGATTAGATATTACGAGCGTACTTTGAATGTTTCAGATATAGAATTATTGTTTAATGAAGATAAACCAAAAGTTGCAATTTATGTAAATGCAACTGCAACAGGAGCTAATAACGGAACTACTTGGGCAGATGCTTTTACAAATTTAGAATCTGCCATTACTCCATTTACTTCGGTTAACGAAGTATGGGTAGCCGCAGGTTCTTACAAACCTATTGGAACATTAAGAACTTCAACATTTTTAATGAAAAACGCTCTAAAAATGTATGGTGGCTTTAACGGAACTGAAACACTTCTTTCTCAAAGAAATCCAAAAATTAACATTACAACTTTAAGCGGAGATGTGAATGGAAACGATAATGCAACAATAAATGCTACAGAAGCGACAAGACAAGATAACTTATACCATGTAATATCGGTTCGTGGTAATATAAAAGATATTACCATCGATGGATTTACCATTTCTGGAGGAAATGCCAATGGAGGAACTCTTACTACTGGTGCAGGCAATTTACAATTTTACCATACTCGAGGTGGAGCGATTTATATAAATCCATATACAACTGGTGATAATATTTCCGTCGATGTGGCAAATTGTGTGTTCGAAAAAAATTCAGGATCAGACACAGGGGTTGTTGCTCCTTATTATGCAGGTGGGGTAATTACTCAAAGTTATACTGCTAATTTCGATTCATGTATCTTTAAAAATAATTTTTCGGGAACTAATGCTCAAATTTTATATGCAGGAACTAACACTTTTAGTTGGTATGCAACTGGTGAATTAAAAAATTGCTTGTTTAACAATAACACTTCTACTTCTGGGGCCTCTTGCATATATTTGAGTGCAAGTGCTACAGGAGGAACTGCGAACGGATTGAATATTGATATTATTAATTCTACATTCTCTTCAAATATAGGAATGTCAGGAAATGTAATAAGAGGAGACAATGCTTCTACTGTAAGATTTAAAAATAGTATTATATATAATAACGGAAGTATAACTCCTTTTACTATTGTAGGTACGGTTTTTCCAACATTATTAAACACAATATCACAAAACGGGCAATTAGGCGGACTAAGTTCAAATCCTTTATTATCGGCTACTTTTGAACTTGGAGCTGGTTCTCTTGCCATTGACGCAGGAAATAATGCTTATTTGCCAGCAGGTACAACGACCGATTTGTTTGGCAACAATAGAATACACAACACCACAGTCGATTTGGGTTGTTACGAATATGGTTCTGTATTAGGAACAAACGAGTTTAAAGAATTTTCTAATTTTTCGGTTTATCCAAATCCAAGCAACGGTATTATTAACGTAGAAAGCGATGAAGATATAGATGAAGTAGTAATTTATTCTTTACAAGGGAGAGCAATCATAAAATCGAATGTTTCTAAAATTGATATTTCAGATTTATCTAATGGAATTTATTTAATGCAAATTAAAACCATTGATGGTAAATTAGGAACTAAAAAAATAATAAAAAATTAGTATATTTAAACTTTAAAAATAAATAAATATGAGAAAAATTGTTTTGTTATTTAGTCTAGTTGTACTTTCTTCTTTTGGAAGTATTATAAATAATCCGTCTGAAAATGTTATTAAAACTGAAATAACTACTAGTAGTAGTTTTTCATTAATAAATGACACAAAAGACAAAGTGTCTATCTATACAGGTACTGGTTTTGTTTCTTTAAATAAAGGATCTAAAACGAGTATTGGATGTAATGAAGGAAAAGAAGTAAGATGGGCTGATAGTGGCAAAAAAGGAGATGTTATTTTTGTAATTACTGCCGATATGTGCGGAAAAACATTAAAACTATCTGAATTAATGAAATAATTCTTTTGAAATTATTACAAAAAAAAGCTCCAGTTTTTACAGGAGCTTTTTTTGTATTATAAATGTCTTGTCCTAAAATAGCGATACATAAATTCATCGTTATGGAAAACACCCAGGAACCTCGCTATGTAAAGCGTACCCAAAAAGACTACAGTATGT
>NZ_JAYSSZ010000022.1:0-5859 GCF_043720215.1 Flavobacterium sp.
TCCGAAACTTTCCCTATCCAATCGCCTACTTTTACAGGTTCTATTTCGGGTTTACCGAGATACCAAGCAATAGGGTTTTCGTCCGTATTGGTTAGCGGAATGGAAATGTCAATGGGTTTTGATAAATTTATTTCTTGATTGTTTATTATTGCTTTCATAGATTTAACCGCAAAGAGCGCAAAGATTTACGCAATGTTCGCAAAGGATTTAAAGATTATTAACTACTCGCTTTATTCCGTTTTTAATTAATGTTACATTAAAATTTATTAACATGCCAAGTTTACAATCAGTTAATTTTAAATAAGTTAAAAGTTGAGCAAAATGGACATCGTTTAAAGAGTCGACAGATTTTATTTCTAAAATTAATTTATTTTCGATAATTATATCAAGTCTGTAACCTATATCCAATTTAACTTCTTCATAAATTAAAGGAAGTGGCTTTTGCTTCTCAACTTGAAGTCCAGTTTTCTTAATTTCATAAAACAAACATTCTTCATAAGCACTTTCTAAAAGTCCTGGCCCTAAATTTTGATGTACTTTCAGAGCGCAATCAAATACAATTTTTGATAATTCGTTTTCTGTCATAATTTTTCCTTGCGTTCATGGCGTAAAACTTTGCGAACCTTGCGGTTAGCTTACTCCAAATTTAAGTAAAATAAGTCTGATGCTATTCCGTCACAAAAGAATTTTCCTTTTCTGGTTGTTCGTAAAACATTATTTTCCAAAATAAGCTTTCCATTATCTAAGTATTTTTGTGCATTTTGGATGAGATATTTATGATATCTTTCTCCAAATTCGGCTTCAATTTTATCTAAAGAAACACCCCAAATAGTACGTAAACCAGTCATTACATATTCGTTGTATCTGTCGGATTCTGACAAAATTTCGGTTTCTGACGGCAATTGATTTTCGGATATTGATTTCAAATAAATAGCATTGTTAGACACATTCCAACTGCGATTTTTTCCGTCGTAACTGTGTGCCGAAGGACCTATTCCTATATATTTTTTACCCAACCAATATGCCGAATTGTTTCTAGAAAAATAATTTTCTTTTCCGAAATTCGATAATTCATAATGAATGAATTTGTTTTTTTCTAAAGTATCAACTAGTATTAAAAATTGTTCGTGAGCCACCGCATCATCAGGTTGTGGGATGATTCCGTCTTTGATAAACTTATGCAAAGCTGTTTTAGGTTCGACTGTTAATGCGTAACTCGAAATGTGTGGGATATTCAAATCTAAAGCAATTTGAATATTTTCGAGCCATCGCTCGTTACTCAAACCTGGTGTTCCGTATATTAAATCGACCGAAATATTGTCAAAATATTGCGTGGCTATTTCCAAACATTTTTTGGCTTCCGCCGAATTATGAGCGCGATTCATGAGTTTTAAATCTTCTTCAAAAAAAGACTGAATCCCTATACTTAATCTGTTTATTGGTGTTGTTGATAATTCGATTAAATGATTTTCGGATAAATCATCAGGATTAGCTTCAATGGTAATTTCGGGGTTTTCAGAAACTTTGTAATGTTTGTAAACTTCATCAATCAAAAATTTCAAATCAGAAACTTCTAGAATACTTGGAGTTCCTCCTCCGAAATAAATAGTTTCAATTAAGTCATTTTTAAACTCGCTTTTTCGCATCACGATTTCTTTAGCAATTGCTAAAACCATCTCGTCTTTCTTCTTCAACGAAGTCGAAAAATGAAAATCGCAGTAGTGACACGCTTGCTTGCAAAAAGGTATATGGATGTAGATTCCTGCCAAAATTATTTTTTTACGCGTTCTTCATTTTGTTTTACAAAAGCATCCCAACCAGTATAATTTGTCGTACCAACTACTTTTCCAGAATTAAAAAAATGACAAACTGCGGCTGCTAAACCATCGGTACTATCGAGGTTTTTTGGTAATTCTTTTAGCCCTAACAATTGCTGTAACATTTTTGCTACTTGCTCTTTGCTGGCATTTCCGTTTCCAGTAATGGCCATTTTTATTTTTTTTGGTTCGTATTCGGTAATGGGAATATCTCTCGAAAGTCCTGCTGCCATAGCAACACCTTGCGCTCTTCCTAGCTTGAGCATCGATTGTACATTTTTACCAAAAAACGGTGCTTCAATCGCAATTTCATCAGGATTGTGCGTATCAATAAGTTCAATCGTACGTTCAAAAATCACTTTTAGTTTCTGATAATGGTTGTCGTATTTGCTTAGAATTAATTCGTTGAGTTGAAGAAACTCCATCTTTTTATTGATGACTTTTATAAGTCCGAAACCCATTATGGTTGTTCCTGGATCGATTCCTAATATGATACGTTCGTTTGCCATTTGTTATTACACAGAGATTCACAGAGAAAACACAGAGATTCACAAAGAATTTTTCCGTTATTTGCAATGATGTTTTTAATTTCTCACAAAGCTAAACAATTCCTTGTTCTTGCAGTCAAACTTTTGATTGTAGGTGGTTCTTTTTATTTTATTTATGACCAATTAGCTCATAATGAAAAGCTAGAATGGCAAAAATTTGTAGATTTATTTAATTCTAAAATTACTATTTGGAGTATTCTGCTGGTACTATTTTTGTCCTTTTTAAATCGTTTTCTGGAAATTTTGAAATGGCAAAATTTAGTTTTGTTTATTAAACCAATTTCTATTAGCGAGGCTACTAAACAAGTTCTTGGTGCGCTTACTGCTGGTTTATTTACACCAAACGGAATAGGAGAATATGCTGGAAAAGCACTATTTTTTGAAAAGATAAAAACTAAAAAAATTATTTTCTTGAATTTAATTTGCAACGGAATTCAAATGATTTTGACAATTGTTTTTGGGGTTTTTGGATTGTTGTATTTCAATTCACATTTTAACGTAATTACGTCAAGAACAGTTGCTATTCTTTTTGGGATTTGTCTTTTGTTATTTGGGATTGTCTTTTTTTCGAAAAAGATAAATATAAAAGGATATTCTGTCGAAAAATTAATTCATAAAACAAACGAAATCCCAAAACGAATTCATCAAAAAAATATTTTGTTGGCCATTGGTCGCTATTTGGTTTTTTCGCATCAATACTATTTTTTGTTTTTAATTTTTGGTGTCGATTTGCCTTATTTAATTTTGATGGCAACTATTTCTAGTGTTTATTTTCTAGCTTCTTCTTTGCCAACTTTTCAGTTTCTTGATTTTGCTGTAAAAGGAAGTGTGGCCGTTTTTTTCTTCGGATTGCTTGGTGTGAATGAATGGATTGTTGTTTTTATTAGCACACTAATGTGGTTCTTGAATGTGGTAATTCCTGTGACTATTGGAAGTTATTTTGTTTTAAATTTTAAATCACAATGGAAATCGTAATTTATATTTTTGCTTGTATTGGTATTTGGTATTTACTGAATATCATTTGGATAATTTACGGATTTACAAAAATAAAATCTTTTGAAAGTGAAAGTTTACAACCAAAAACAAAATTTTCAATTATTGTTCCGTTTAGAAATGAAGTGGAAAACCTGCCAAATCTTTTGTCTTCAATTGAAAAATTAAATTATCCGAATGATTTGTTTGAAGTGATTTTAGTTGATGACGAGTCAGATTTTAGATTTGCTTCGCCAATTCGCTTTCGCTCGGGTCAGATTATTGTAATAGATAATATTCGGATTTCCAATTCTCCGAAAAAAGACGCTATAAATACAGCAATAGAGATTGCTAAAAACGACTGGATTATTACTACCGATGCAGATTGTATTGTGGGACCGAATTGGCTCACAACTTTTGATGCATTTATCCAAAAAAACAATACTAGGATGGTTGCTGCTGGTGTTTTTTATAAAACTAACGATAGTTTTTTAGATGCTTTTCAGCAATTGGACTTATTAAGTTTACAAGGAACAACGATTGGAAGTTTTGGAAACAATCAAGCTTTTATGTGCAATGGCGCAAATTTTTGTTATCAAAAATCTTTTTTTACAGCGTTAAATGGTTTTGACGGAAATGACAAAATCGCGAGTGGTGATGATGTTTTTTTGTTACAAAAAGCGATTCAGAAAGACAAAAATAATGTTTATTTCTTAAAATCTGAGTCAATAATTGTACAAACTAAAACGGAAAAAACTTGGACCGATTTATTTAACCAAAGAGTTCGTTGGGCGAGTAAAACAGCGAATTATAACAGTTTATACAGTAAACAACTAGGTGTTTCGGTTTTAATGATAAATTTGTTTTGGGTTTTGAGTTTTGGGTTTTGGATTTTCGGGATACTAAGTCTAAATTATTTTGGATTACTCTTATTTTCGAAATTTCTTATTGATTTTGTTTTACTTTATAAAACGAGTGTGTTTTTTAAAACCAATTTGCGTTATGTTTTACTAAGTAGTTTTGTATATCCATTGTTTTGTATTTCTGTTGCTTTGTATTCTCTTTTTGGAAATTATACTTGGAAAGGTAGACGTTTTAAAAAATAAGGTTTCTTATATTCCTAAAAGCCGTAGCCCTGATAGCAGTGGAAATCCTCGCCATTTTTTTGGCGAGATTGTAACAAATAGCAGGAAATAGCTCCTAAAATTATTCTGATTTTAAAATTATAGGTAATATAAATTGTGTTTTTACTTTTATTCCACGTTTGATAGCTGGTTCCACGGGAGGAAGATTTGATAATTTTAGTTGTAAAACACTGTCTAATTTTTGAACATCATAATCTGAATTATACTTTGTTAGATTGGGTTCGAAAATAACATTTGCATTAGCAAGAACGGTTACTTTTACTGGTATTGTGTCTAGTTTAGGGAATAAAATTTTAACTGAATCTTGAATCAGTTTGTCTTGGATAGTGTTTGTCATAAAATCAAAAAAACATTGCTTTCTTGTAACTTTATCTGCAATGGAATCGCATTGAAGTGTGCATGGAAAATCATCGACTTCGTTCCAATTTATTTTTTTTAGTTCCTGATTGAGTAAGTCTTCTTTTATAGGAACATTTTTTTCAAAATATTGACAGCTTTGAAAAACTATAACTAAAAGAAGGATGGCTGTTTTTTTCATTTAGTATTTTTGAATGAAATATGGATATTAATCTTTAATTTTAATGACAAAAATACTAAATTCTAATTTATGGATGCATTATTATTAATCATTGGATTTATTTGTGTAATTGTAGGCGTTTTTGGCAGTTTTTTACCTGTACTTCCGGGTCCAAGTATTAGTTGGATAGGATTGCTTTTACTCTACATTACTGATACTATTCCTATTAATTATTGGACTCTTGGGATTACTTTAGTAATAACTATTGCAATTACTGTTCTAGATTATGTTATTCCGGCAAAAGGAACTAGGAAGTTTGGCGGAAGCTCTTATGGTGTTTGGGGAACAAATATTGGTTTGCTCATTGGATTACTTTTTATTCCTATTCCTTTTGGATTTGTTGTCGGGGCTTTTGCAGGAGCTTTTGTAGGTGAAATGATATATAATTCTCAAGATAAAAAACGCGCTCTAAAAGCAGCCACAGGTTCTTTCTTAGGCTTTCTAGCCTCTGCTTTTATGAAGTTTATGGTTTGTATGTTGTTTTTAGGAACTTTCTTGTATGTAGCTTGGGATTATAGAAAATCATTTTTTTAGGATTAATCTTTAAATCCTTTTATATAAACAATCATTTTGCTAACATTTTTTTGCTACAGATTTTATGGATTTTCACGCATTAATGAAAGATATCAGAGAATACTCATGAACTGAATTTGAAAATGCAAGCTAACGAAACAAAGACCTTTTAAATTCTATATGATTTTTTAAGAACCTCATGACTAGTCCTAAATAATCGATACAGATTATTAGACAAAAATAGATAAATTAAACAGCACCAAAAACGTTTTTGGTGCTGTTTTTAG
>NZ_JAYSSZ010000023.1:0-5857 GCF_043720215.1 Flavobacterium sp.
AAAAAGTCAAAGTATATTTGCATAAAATAATTCCCATTGAGCACCGAAATCATCTCTAAAAAATACAGCGAACAAGCCAAAATAGTTACTATATCTAAAGCAATTACTGGCGACAACAAAATTCATATCAAAGGATTGGTTGGTTCGTCATTTTCGTTCGTCATTCAAGCTTTGTTTGCAAAAAGCGAAAATTCTTTTTTGTTATTGTGTAACGAAAAAGAAGAAGCTGCTTATATTTTGAATGATTTAGAACAACTCGTTGGCGATCAAGACGTTTTATTTTATCCAAGTTCTTACAGAAGACCATACCAAATTGAAGATACAGACAATGCAAATATTTTGCTTCGATCGGAAGTTTTAAACCGAATAAACTCTCGCAAAAAACCAGCTATTATTGTTTCCTACCCCGAAGCGATTTTCGAAAAAGTAGTAACCAAGAAAGAATTAGAAAAAAATACTTTAAAAATTTCGGTTGGAGATCAGGTTTCTATCGATTTTATAAATGAAGTTTTATTTGAATACGAATTCAAACGTGTCGATTTTATTACCGAACCTGGCGAATTTTCTGTCCGTGGTGGGATTTTAGATGTCTTTTCATTTTCGAACGATAATCCGTACAGAATAGAATTTTTTGGTAACGAAGTAGATAGCATTCGAACTTTCGATGTTGCCACACAACTATCAATCGAAAAGAAAAATAAAATTGCTATTATTCCCAATTTTGAAAATAAATTTTTACAAGAAAACAGAGAAAGTTTTCTAGAATATATCAATGCAAGAACAACTGTTTTTATTCAAAATACGGATTTATTACTTTCTCAATTAGATAAATTATTTGGCAAAGCCGAAGAAACTTTCGAGAAGTTAAACAAAGATATTAAACACGCTTCGCCCGAACAATTATTTTTAAATCAGGCAGCATTTATCAAGCAATCCTTAAATTTTTGTGTGGTCGAAACGGCTTCGAAACCAACTTTTAGAACATCGGAAACTTTTGAATTTCATATCAAACCACAACCTTCTTTCAACAAACAATTCGATTTGTTGTTAAATAATTTGAAAGAAAACCACGAACACAACTACAAAAATTATCTATTCTGTTCAAACCAGCAACAAGCCAAACGTTTTCATGATATTTTTGATAGTCTTGACGAGCAAAATCATGAAACTATAACCAAGCAATACGAAACTATTGTTTTGCCCTTATATCAAGGTTTTATTGATGAGGAAAATCAAATTGCGTGTTATACCGACCATCAAATTTTTGAGCGTTATCATAAATTTAGCATCAAAAATGGGTATTCTAAAAAGCAAACCATAACGCTAAAAGAATTAACCTCTTTAGTAGTTGGCGATTATGTAACTCACATAGATCACGGGATTGGAAAATTTGGCGGATTGCAAAAAATTCAAGTAGAAGGCAAAACACAAGAAGCTATAAAACTGGCTTATGCCGATAATGATATTGTGTACGTAAGTATTCATTCGTTACACAAAATATCAAAATATAACGGGAAAGATGGTGCGCCACCTAAAATTTACAAACTCGGTTCTGGTGCCTGGAAAGCTTTAAAACAAAAAACCAAAGCCAGAGTAAAACACATCGCATTCAACTTAATTCAGTTGTATGCAAAGCGTCGTTTAGACAAAGGATTCGCCTTTGCGCCCGACAGTTATTTGCAACACGAACTAGAAAGTTCGTTTATTTATGAAGATACGCCCGACCAACTAAAATCGACACAAGAAGTAAAAGCCGACATGGAAAGTGATCGACCGATGGACAGATTGGTTTGTGGTGATGTAGGTTTTGGGAAAACTGAAGTTGCCATCAGAGCAGCATTTAAAGCGGTTGATAATGGTAAACAAGTCGCTATTTTAGTGCCAACTACGATTTTGGCTTACCAACATTATAGAACATTTACCGAAAGGTTAAAAGACATGCCGGTAACGGTAAATTATATAAATCGTTTCCGCACAGCAAAGCAAAAAGCCGAAACTCTAAAAGATTTAGAATCTGGAAAACTTGATATTATTATAGGAACGCACCAATTAGTCAATAAAAATGTAGTTTTTAAAGATTTAGGATTGTTAATAGTTGATGAGGAACAAAAATTTGGGGTCAATGTAAAAGACAAACTCAAAACCATTACCCAAAATGTAGACACACTAACATTGACCGCTACTCCAATCCCGAGAACATTGCAGTTTTCGCTAATGGCAGCAAGAGATTTATCGGTAATTACCACACCACCACCCAATCGTTATCCTATCGAAACACAGGTAGTGGGTTTTAACGAAGAGATTATTCGTGATGCCATTTCGTATGAAATAGAACGTGGGGGACAAGTGTTTTTTATTAATAACAGAATTGAAAACATAAAAGAAGTTGCTGGTATGATTCAGCGATTGGTTCCCGACGCAAAAGTTGGAATTGGTCACGGACAAATGGAAGGCAAAAAACTAGAAGAATTGATGCTGGCCTTTATGGAAGGTGAATTTGATGTTCTAGTTGCCACCACAATTATAGAAAGTGGATTAGATGTTCCCAATGCCAATACAATCTTTATTAATAATGCTAATAATTTTGGACTATCAGACCTGCATCAGATGAGAGGAAGAGTAGGACGAAGTAACAAAAAAGCTTTTTGCTATTTTATCTGTCCTCCCTACTCTGCGATGACTGACGATGCTCGAAAACGAATTCAAGCCTTAGAACAATTTTCGGAGCTTGGAAGCGGTTTAAATATTGCTATGAAAGACCTTGAAATTCGTGGTGCTGGAGATTTATTAGGCGGTGAGCAAAGTGGTTTTATCAACGAAATAGGTTTCGATACCTATCAGAAAATTATGAATGAAGCTATCGAAGAGTTGAAAGAGAATGAGTTTAAAGATCTATATGAAAACGACGATGAAGCGGTAGAAAAAGAATATGTAAAAGATTTGCAGATTGATTCTGATTTCGAATTATTGTTTCCTGACGACTACATTAATAGCGTGACCGAAAGATTGGCTTTGTATAATGCGTTGGCGATTATTAAAGATGAAAATGGTTTGCAAGAATATGAAAAACAACTGATTGACCGTTTTGGTGCTTTGCCAAAACAAGCGATAGCATTACTCAATAGTTTACGCATTAAATGGATTGCTACTAAAATAGGAATCGAAAAATTAGTTCTCAAACAAGGGAAAATGGTTTGCTATTTTGTTTCAGACCAGCAAAGTAATTATTATCAATCCAATCGTTTTCATCAAGTGTTACAATTTGTACAAAAACAACCGCAATTGTGCAAAATGAAAGAAAAAGAAACTAAAAACGGACTTCGCTTATTATTGACTTTCGAGAATGTAAAAAGTATTAGAAAGGCGTTGGAGTTGATGGAGATGGTTTAGAATCTATACTTGATGTTTAACAATACATATCTAGGAATTAAATTAATACTCGTTGTATTAGATGCATAATTATCTAGTGAAGTTATAGAAAAATTATTTTCATTAGTGATATTATTAAAAAGAAGCCTATAGGATAATTTTGTTGATGCAGGAGTATAGTTTATAACAGCATTCAAAAAAGAATAATTAGCCTTATTTAATTTGTAAAGCATACTGTTAAATTCTACTAATAATGATTTTGTGATTTTATAATTAAAGTTAACAAAAGCGTCTTTTGTGATATTTTTTGATTCTAAACCATTAAAACTGGATTGATAATAATTGTATCGTACGCCAAAATCAAAATTAAAAGGTAAAGTAAAATAACTTGTTCCAGAGATTTTGTAATAACTAGAATAGCTTTTTAAATCACTAAACTCATTGCTATTCACTTTCGTTGGATTATTATTAAAAGTCTGATTGGTATCTATTTTTAAAGATGTTTTTAAGCCTCTAAAATAGTTTATAAAATTAAAATTAATAATGTGGCTTTTCCCTCCATTAGCTAATCCATAATTAGCTAAAATAAAATTTTGATTAATAGTGTTCTCTAGACGCATTGTCGACTTTACATTTAAATAGGAAACAGTTGTATTAACTGCAAATCGCTTTTCATCATTCAATAGAGAATGACTAATTGAATACAGAACACTCTCAATAGGCTTTTCATAAGGAGTTCCTTTAATAAAGCTATTGTAACTATTTAAAACTGTATTTTTTATCAAAATATTAATTTCTGGGATTTTACTATTTTTTGAATATGTTAAAAATAATACACCAAACTTATTGTCTCTTAAATTCAAAGAAACTTGAGGATTAAATAATGAAATGTTATCTTGTTTGGAATAAATATTAAAACTATTTTGGGTGTAGTTTAAACTTGCTGTTAAATTTATTTTTTTTGAAAAATCATATCGAAAACCATTGCCAATAGATAGTATATTTTGTTTTAATTTTAAATCATTTTCATATAGTTTTTCATTTACATCATTAACCAAAAAATTATTACTTATTGTTTCTTGATTATTCTCGAAATTAAAATCTAATACATAGTTGATTTTTTTATATTTAGAAATCAATTTGCTTTTTAAGCCAAAATAAAACAGGTTTTGATTAAAATTTTGATTTATAATGCCATTTGAATTAATGTTGAAATAATCATTTAGAAATGGTGACGATATGTTATTTTTATTATCTAATTTATCATTGCCGTAATAAAAATAATTGTTTAGTACATTTTTTTTACTAAGCTTAAATGTATGATACAAATGATTATATATACTCTGATTATATAACTTAGAAGATTGAGTAATCAGATTGTTATTAAAATTTAAAATATTAAAAATATTACTTGGATTATTTTTATAAATGAATAAATTGGTAAAATAATTTTTTTCATTAGCAAAGTATTTTAATTCTAACTCTACAGATGCAAGTGTTTTTTTATTTTTATAATTATTTGTTTCAGAAAAAACGACAGGGCTTATGTCAATATTATATTTTGTTTCTGAAAATGAATCTTGTATTTGGTTATCATTTGTAAAGAAACTTTGTCCTCTAAGTGTAAAATTAGGTTTCAGTTTAGTTGTGAAACTCAATGAATTTAAAAAAGCATTATTAACAATACTTTGGGATTTACTAAACATTGAATTCTCATTACTATTTATGTTATAAAATGGTTTAGCTTTTTTTTCATAACGATCTTCGACAAATAAATCATTATCATTTACACTTTCAATCATCAGATCAGTCGCTTTTTCTCCAGAATTATTATAATCGGCAAAATAAAAAAGTTTTATTTTTTTTCGAAGCAATCCTAGATTAATGCTTTCTTTCCATCTATTTTCCGAAACGACACCAGCGCCAAGATTTACGTTACCAAACCAAATATTTTTTTTATTCTTTTTAATTTTTAAATTAATAGCTACTTTATTGGAGTTAACCATGTTCTTTAAAATAGGATTGTCTTCGAAATTATCTAAAATTTGTACAGCATCTAATACTTTAGCATCAAGATTTTTCGATAATAATTTGTAGTTTTTATCAAAAATATCATCGCCTTCAATAAGAAGTTTATCAATATATCTTCCGTGTGCTTTTATAGAACCATCTTTTTGTACTTCAATTCCAGGAATTTTTCTAAGTACATCTTCTAAGGTTTGCTCGGTTTGATTTACAAATTTTGCTATTTTCACAGTGGTGGTATCTCCTTCTGTTCTTATTGGATAGCTTTCAATAATTACTTCGCTAAGTGCTTCTGTTTTTTCATCGAGTATAAAATTTAAATCGTTATTTTGCTCTAAAAGATTTAATTTATATTCTTCTTTTTTATAGCCCAAACTTGAAATAACTATTTTGCACTCAGTTTCTTTTAGCGTACAAACTAATTTAAAAAAACCATTATCATTACTGTAAGCATAACCATTTG
>NZ_JAYSSZ010000024.1:0-5801 GCF_043720215.1 Flavobacterium sp.
TCGAACCCACGACCTGCTGATTACAAATCAGCTGCTCTAGCCAACTGAGCTACGCTGGCGACTTTAATTCTGCTGCAAATATAATTTTGAAAATCTAATTACCAAAATAAATTGATACTTTTTTTCAATTTATTTTTACTACAATGCGTTGATTTTTTCAACCATTTGATTTGCAACTTGTTCCAATTCTAAATTAATTTGTTTGAAATGCGCTTTTTTGTTTTCAACGTTTTTTGCGTTTACTTTAGTGATTAAACCATCAAAAGCAGCAATAGCCTGGTCAATTAAACCATTTGTAGCATCTGTAGGTTTTCCTGAAGTCGTCATTTCGTATAAGTAAACTGCTTCAATAATATCACCTAATACATAGTTGATGTCTTTTTTTAAATTCTTAACGTTTGCCATTTTATTTTATTTTTTGAAATTTTATTATTTCTGTTGAATGTTATAATTCGGGTGCAAAAGTACACATAATCTTTATAATATAGACTATGAAATGTAAATTTCTAAAATAGATGCTTTTCCTACCAAATTATAATTTGTAATTGCTGCTGGAAGTAATATGGTTTCTCCTTTTTTGAATGTTTGTTTTTCTTTATTATAAACCAAATCAAATTCTCCTTCAATACACATAAATACTTTAAATCTACTAGAGTTTTCTTTAAAAGTAAATTCTCCATCGAGCGGTATATAATTAGTTGTAAAATAAGAGCAATTTACAGCTTCATTTGAAGTGTTAATTATTTTGCTGTAATTTTTCTTAGCTACGACTTTATTATAATTTATTGCTTCTAAAGCTAAGTCGTTGTGCAGTTCTCTTGTATTACCTTCTGAGTTTTTCCTATCAAAATCGTAAATACGATACGTAATATCCGATGTTTGCTGAATCTCAGCGATTACAATTCCTGCTCCAATGGCGTGAATTGTTCCTGTTTCTAGAAAAAATATGTCTCCCTTTTTTACTGGAATTTCCTCTAAAATTGTAGTTAATGTTTTGTTTTCTAAATGTTCTAAATATTGTTCTGGTGATGATTTTTCTTTGAATCCTACTATTATTCTGGCTTTATCATCAGCTTGCATAACGTACCACATTTCAGTTTTTCCGAAGGAATTGTGTCGCTTTTTTGCTAATTCGTCGTTGGGGTGTACTTGTATTGATAAGTCTTCACGAGCATCTAAAAACTTAAACAATAAAGGGAATTGTTTGCCAAATTGCTTGTAAATTTTTGTCCCTAATATTTCTTCTGGGTGTTTTTCGAGTAATTCGTTTAGTGTTATTCCTTGTAGAAAACCATTTTTTACTACACTTACATTATCTGAAACTGTAGATATTTCCCAGCTTTCACCCGTCGTTTGTGAGTTGATTTTTTTTTCGAGTATTGATTGTAACTTGGTTCCTCCCCAAATTCTATCTTTTAGAATGGGTTCGAAAACAAGCGGATACCAATTTGTACTCATAGTTGTATAGTATTATGCAAAAATGCGAAAATTTATTCTATTTTAAATTTTGGATTGCTTCGAGTGATTTGGGTATGTGCTGACTGGCGTCCATACTGTTGTAAACCATTTGCACGATGCCTTTCAGATCTACTACATAAGTAACTCTTCCCGGAATTAACCCTAACATAATACTGGGCACTCCAAAAAGTTTTCGGATAATTTTGTCTTTGTCTGACAATAAAATATAGGGTAATTTGTGATTTTCTGCAAATTTTTTGTGTGATTTCTGGCTGTCACCACTTATTCCTATAACTTCAGCTCCTGCATTTTTTATATCTTGATATTCATCTCTAAACGAACAGGCTTGTTTTGTACAACCGGGTGTTTCATCTTTTGGATAAAAATAAATAACTAGTATTTTTTTATGCAATACGGATTCGATATAAAAATCGTTTCCGTCTTGGTCTTTTGCGCCAAATATTGGCATTTTATCTCCTACTTTTATTGGTTCCATTATTCTCCTTTATAGGTTACAAAATTACGTGGGGTTTCGTACAGTGTGATTTCTAAGTCCATTTCAGATGGAATTTTTTTTCGGATTTTATTCCAAATTACAACAACTATATTTTCGGCAGTTGGGTTTAATTCCTGAAATTCTGGAACATCAAGGTTTAGGTTTTTATGATCAAATTTCAATTCAACTTCTTCATAAATAATATCAACCAAATCTTTAATATCAATCAAATAACCAGTTTCGGGGTTTATTTGCCCTGTTACTGATACAATTAACTCATAATTATGTCCGTGAAAATTTGGATTGTTACATTTTCCGAAAACTTGGTCATTTTTTTCCATAGACCAATCTTTCCGGTATAAACGATGTGCGGCATTGAAATGTGCTTTTCTACTTACAGTTACTTTCATATTTTATGATCTTCTAGATAATGATAAAATTCGTCAAAAATAATCTTAAACCAAACCGTATAAATATCAGGATTTTGTTCCATATCTGATTTTACATCTTCAATAGTCATCCATTTCCAATTTTCTACTTCGTCATTATTTATAATCGGTTCATTGTTATAATAGCCTATCATAACGTGATCTAGTTCATGTTCAGTAAGCCCGTTATCAAATGGTGCTTTATATATGAACTTAAATAACTCTTTTAGCTCAGTTACAAACCCCATTTCTTCATACAAACGACGAGTTCCTGCCTTAATATTAGTTTCGCCTTCTCTTTGATGACTACAACAAGTATTTGTCCACAATAATGGTGAATGATATTTATGATGCGCTCGTTGCTGCAGCATAATTTCGTTGTTACTATTTAACACAAAAACTGAGAAAGCACGATGCAAAATTGCTTTTTCGTGTGCTTCAAGCTTAGGCATTAAACCTATTTGCTCGTCGTTCTCGTTTACTAAAATTACCTTTTCTTCTATCATACTTATTTATTGTTTGTAAAAATACAAAAAAAGAAATGGATTTGAAAAGAATGAAAATAGGTATTTCCTAATAATTCTCAGTTGATATTGAATATAACGGCTAATACATTAAAAAATAAGTGTTAAATTTGTAATCTAAATCTCAATCTATTTTTACAACTATATAAACAATGAATCCAGATATAAATACTGAAATACACAACGCATTTGAGGCTATAAAAGAAGGCGGAATTATACTTTATCCTACTGATACAGTTTGGGGAATTGGTTGCGATGCTACAAATGCTGAAGCCGTTGCTAAAATATATAAACTCAAACAAAGAGCCGAAACTCAGAGTATGATTTGCTTAATGAATGGTGAAAAAATGATGTATAATATTTTTAAAGACATTCCAGAAGTAGCTTGGCAAATCATAGATATATCTGAAAAACCAACCACTATAATTTTAGATAAACCTAGAAATGTAGCACCAAACCTTATTGCTCCAGACAACACACTTGGAATTCGAATTGTAAAAGAACCTTTTTGTTTTAAATTACTGGAGAGAATGAAAAAACCATTGGTTTCAACTTCTGCAAATATTTCTGGACAGCCTACTCCTATTGCGTTTAAAGATATTAGTCCTGAAATTGTAAAAGGCGTAGACTATGTTGTAAATTTGGATCGCGAAAAAATTGCTGGAAAACCATCTACCATTATAAAATTAACCAGTGATTCGCAGGTAAAAATTATTAGAAAATAGAAAAAATTTAATCGCAAATTTGCGGTCAAACTCATGAACTACAAAGCATCCTTAACAAATAAAATTTTTGAAATTATTTCAAAAGCTTCCAAAGAACTTAACATTGATAGTTATGTAATTGGTGGGTTTGTACGTGATCTAATTTTGAAAAGAGACTTCAAAAAAGACATTGATATTGTTGCCGTTGGAAGCGGAATTGAACTGGCATTAAAAGTTTCTCAATTACTTCCAAACAAGCCAAAAGTTCAAGTTTTTAAAACTTACGGAACTGCTATGCTTCGTTTTGAAGATACTGAAATAGAGTTTGTTGGCGCAAGAAAAGAATCGTACACTCATGATAGTAGAAAGCCTGTCGTAGAAAACGGAACACTTCAAGATGACCAAAATCGTCGTGATTTTACGATAAATGCTTTGGCTATTTCTTTGAATGTTACAAATTACGGAGAATTATTAGATCCATTTGACGGCTTGATTGATTTAGAAAACAAAATCATAATAACACCTTTAAGCCCTGACATTACGTATTCTGACGATCCTTTACGAATGCTTCGAGGTATTCGTTTTGCATCACAATTGGGTTTTACTATTGAAGAAAATTCTCTGAATTCAATTACTAAAAATGCAGAAAGAATCAAGATAATTTCGGGAGAAAGAATTGTCGATGAATTAAACAAAATCCTTATGACTGATAAACCTTCCGTCGGATTTTTATTATTATTTAAAACGGGGCTTTTAGATATCATTCTCCCTGAATTAACCGCTTTAAATCAAGTGGAAGAAATTGAAGGTCATACACACAAAAATAATTTTTATCACACGCTAGAAGTAGTAGATAATATTTGCCCAAACACTGATGATGTCTGGCTGCGCTGGTCAGCTTTATTACACGATATTGGAAAAGCACCAACGAAACGTTTCAACAAAAAACAAGGATGGACTTTTCATGGACATGAATTTCTAGGTGGGAAAATGGCCAAAAAAATCTTTGAACGTTTGAACATGCCTTTGAACCAAAAAATGAAATTTGTTCAAAAAATGGTTATGATGAGTTCTCGACCTATTGTTTTATCAGAAGATATCGTGACCGATTCGGCTGTACGTAGACTGGTCTTTGATGCAGGTGAAGATATCGAAAATTTGATGACTTTATGCGAGGCCGACATTACCACTAAAAATCCTAAAAAATTTAATAAATACCATAATAATTTTACCATTGTTCGGAAAAAAATAGTGGAAGTTGAAGAACGTGATCATGTTCGCAATTTTCAGCCACCAATAACTGGCGAACAAATTATGGAGATTTTTAATATAAAACCTGGAAAAGAAATTGGAATTTTGAAAGAAGCCGTAAAAGAAGCGATTCTTGAAGGCGAAATTGTAAATGAATATGAAGCTGCTTTCGAATTTGTTTTGAAAAGAGCAGAAAAATTAGGTTTGAAGAAAGGTTAAACACAAATTAGCACGAATTCGTTATGAACAAATATTTTTTAAAATCAGCAAAAACAGCAATAATCCTTGTATATTTAGTAATAATTGCTGGAGCTTTAGTAAGAATGACTGGATCCGGAATGGGTTGTCCTGATTGGCCAAAATGCTTCGGTTATTATATTCCGCCAACAGATATTAAGCAACTAACTTGGTCACCCAATCGTGAATTTGAGGAAGATCAAGTAATCATCAAAGACGAAAAATTACTTGTTGCTATTGATGATTTTACTACTGGAGCAACTTTCGACGAAAGTCATTGGAGAGAATATACAAAACACGATTATGCTATCTTCAATCCTAAACATACTTGGATTGAATACCTAAACAGACTTGCTGGAGCACTGGCAGGAATTGTCATTTTTGTTATGGCTATTTTGTCGTTTTGGTATTGGAAACAAAATAAAAAAACAACAATCCTTTCTTGGGTTTCTGTATTCCTTATGGGATTTCAAGGTTGGCTTGGAGCAAAAGTTGTTTATTCGGTTCTAAATCCTATAAAAATATCGCTTCACATGGTTGTAGCATTAATAATTGTTGGCTTACTTTTGTATATTATTAGAGTTGCTAGTGATAAAGTTTCTACTACAAAAGATGTGTTATTTAAAAAAGTAATTGTTGTAACATTAATTCTTACACTAATTCAAATTATTTTAGGAACACAAGTTAGACAATTTGTAGACGA
>NZ_JAYSSZ010000025.1:0-5794 GCF_043720215.1 Flavobacterium sp.
AGACTCTTATGCAGGACTTGATGAGGACAATCCATATAAAGATGAAAAACCAAATTACGAACGTGATTACAAAAAAGGAGAATATGTAATTGTAAATAATTACAAAAATGCTGGTCAAAATACTGACGACAACCACAAAGCTGTTTTGCCACGTATGTGGAGTACGGAGCATGCTGAAAATTATATGAAATTCACTAAACCTCTTGAGTTTAGTATAAAAGCAGAATATGCTGATGAAAAAGAATTAACAGATATTGTATCTGAATTTAGAGCTGCTTATGCTTCTGGTAAATTAGAATTAGAAGATTACGAAAAATTCTTGAAAGCTTACGGGAATTACCTTGATATAGAAAAACCATCCACAATAGACAACCTTACTTTTATGGTTGAATACCAGTTTGGTTATATGTACTGGCGTTATTTGATGTGGAATTTTGTAGGAAGACAAAACGACAAGCAAGGAAATTATGACTTGGCTGATGGAAACTGGCTAAGCGGAATCAAATTTATTGATGAAAACAGATTGGGTTCTCAAGAAAATCTTCCTAGCGACATGAAAAACAACAAAGGGAGAAACGTATATTTCTTTTTACCTTTTATCATTGGACTTATTGGATTTTTCTTCCATGCGAAAAAGGATGTGAAGAGTTTTTATGTTGTATTAGCCTTGTTTTTATTTACAGGTTTAGCACTTAAAATTTACCTTAACGAACGACCTTTCGAACCTCGTGAACGTGATTATGCGCTAGTTGGTTCATTTTATGTATTTGCTATTTGGATAGGACTAGGTGTTTATGCTATTTTCGATTTCTTAAAATCATATATCAAACCTAAAATAGCAGTTCCAGTTACCATTACAGCTTGTTTGTTTGCTGCCCCACTACTTATGGCTTCTCAAAACTGGGATGACCATGACAGATCAGGAAAATACACTGCGGTTGCATCAGCAAGAGCTTACTTAGATTCCTGCGAGAAGAATGCAATTCTGTTTACTATTGGTGATAATGACACATTTCCATTATGGTATCTACAAGAAATTGAAGAGTATAGAACCGACGTTCGCATTGTAAACACCAGTTTATTGATGACCGATTGGTATATCGACCAAATGAAAGCAAAAGCGTACGATTCTGACCCAGTTCCTATTTCGTTCACGCACAAAGATTATGTAGATGGGAAACGTGATTATTTAGTTTTTGACGAACGAACAAAAGACCGTCTCGATGTAAACGAATTTATGAATTTTGTTTCTAGTGATGATCCAAGAACTTTAGTCGAGATGAGAAACGGCCAAAGCATTCAGTTTTATCCGACGAATAAAATTAGAATTCCGGTTAACAAAAATGCTGTAATTGCCCATAAAGTGGTGAATCCGAAATTTAATGATTCTATCGTTCCTTACATTGATGTGGATATAAAAGGCGATGCATTATACAAAAACAGATTGATGATGCTTGATATTGTGAGAAATAACAATTGGAAACGACCAATCTATTTTTCGCCAGGCGCATTTGCTGACGAAGATTATATCTGGATGAAAGAATTCTTGCAACTTGACGGAATGGTTTACAGATTAGTTCCTATTAGAACTACACTTCCGGAAGATGCGTATGGTTTCGACATGGGCAAAATAGATTCAGATGTTATGTACAACATCATGATGAAACTAGACTGGGGTAATGGCGAAAGCACAAAAATATACCACGATCCAGAAACCCGTAAAAACAGTATCTCATACAGAACCAACTTGACTCGATTAATGGATCAATTAATCATAGAAGGAAAAAATGATAAAGCTAAAAAAGTAATCGAATTAGCCTTAACAAAATTACCTCTCGATTATTATAGTTTCTATAGTATGGTAGATCCTTTTGCTGGTGGTTATTATAAAATAGGCGAAAAAGAAAAAGCACGTCAATTACTGAAACAATTGATGGCAAAATACCAAGAAAACCTAAAATATTACAGCGGAATGAAACCTACAGACCAAAGCGATATGGCTATAGATATTATTACCGATATAGAAAGATACAGAGGTTTACTTCTTATTATGACTGAACACAAAGATGAAGCTTTTTATAACGAGCAAAAAACCATATTTAATAGTTATAACAAACGTTTTGAACGTTTTGGAAGAGATATGGAGTAGCAATTTTAGATTTTAGTCCCGAAAGCTTTCGGGATAAGATTTCAGATTATTAGAAAATGTAGTTGTTGTAAAAAATAACTACATTTTTTTTTGTGGTACATTTGTACCGTTACACGCCAATTCAAATATTATGCAAAAAAGGTGGGCACAATAACAAACAACTAAAACAAATCTAATGACTAAGAAAGAAGAGAGTCCAAAAATTCTTAAAAACAAATATATCCCAACAACTGAATTTTATAGTCAAGTAATTGACAGCTTACAAGATTATTCGATTTTTACAATAGATAAAGAATTCATCATAAATAGTTGGAGTTCTGGATCGACAAAAATATTTGGCTACGAAACGGATGAAGTTATTGGAGAATCATTCGATTTAATATTTACTGAGGAAGATTTAAAAAACGGTATCCCGAAGAGAGAAATCGAAACAGCTTTAAAAGAAGGCCGAGCAACGGATAACAGATGGCACATTGCTAAAGACAAGAGTCTATTTTATGCTTATGGCTTGGTTTTTCCGCTAATTGGTTTAGATGGAGAAATGATGGGCTATGTTAAAATTTTGCGAGACTTAACAGATAGGAAACAATCAGAGGATGCTATAAAAAAATACATTAGAGAATTGGAAGAGCTTAATACCCATAAAGAGAGTGTTCTGGCAATACTTTCACACGATTTAAGAACTCCCTTGTCAGCTATTATTGGAACTGCAAAATATTTGAAAGAAAATTTCCACAAAATGAAGCCCGATGCTGTTCAGCAAATGCTCGACTTGCTTTATAAGTCATCAACAGATGAATTAGATATGTTAGATTATTTAGTAGAATGGGCGAGAATAAAATATGCATCGGATGCATTTTCTCCAACAAAAATAAAATTAGTAGAATATATTGATAAAGTTTTTGAAACTTTAAACGAAACTACTTCGATAAATGCAATAAATCTTCATCACGAAATTGAAGCGAATACTTCAGTATTTGCGGATGGCAAAATGTTAATTTCCATAATTCAAAATATTGTTTCAAATGCAATAAAACATACAGAAAAAGGGGGAGAAATAACAGTTTTCGCAAAAAGCAAAGATGATAAAGTTATTGTTCAGGTTAAGGACACTGGAATTGGAATGTCCAAAGAAATAATGGAAAAACTTTTTACTCCACAAATAAAAACACTTTCAGAAACCAGAAAAAAGGATAAAGGTGCTGGAATTGGGTTATTACTAGTAAAAGGATTTTTAGAAAAAAATGGTGGTGAAATATGGGTAGAAAGCATTGAAGGCGAAGGTTCATCTTTTTATTTTACATTACCCATTGAGAAACCTTTGTATAAAATAGGTAGTTCAGACGAAATTATGTTTGATGAAAGTGTATAATATAAAAACACCTCAAATCATCAAACGATTATTTAGTAATCAGGTTTGGGATATTCCCAATACCGAAAACAAAATTTATCTCACTTTCGATGACGGACCAACACCAGAAGTTACCGAATGGGTTTTATCAATATTAAAAGAAAACAACATCAAAGCAACCTTTTTTTGCATTGGTAACAATATCGAAAAACATCCTGAAATTTTCAATAAAGTTATTAATGATGGACATACCGTAGGAAATCACACTTTCGATCACAAAAATGGTTGGAAAACCACAACAGAAGATTATATACAAAATATTGAATTATGTGAAAATCAACTTTTAAATCTTAAGTCTAAAATCTTAAGTCTAAAATTTAAGATTTTCCGTCCGCCTTATGGCAAATTAAAACCTTCGCAATCTAAAAGATTAAGAATGCTAGGTTACAAAATAATTATGTGGGACATTTTGAGTGCCGATTTTGATCAAACAATCTCAAAAGAAAAATGTCTAGAAAATGCAACTCAAAAAGTAACTTCTGGAAGTATTATTGTCTTTCACGACAGTGTAAAAGCATTCAAAAATTTAGAATATGCTTTACCTAAAACCATTCAAATCTTAAAAGAAAAAGGATTTGTGTTTGATGTGATGCAGTAATACTAAATTTGCTCTTGAACCAAGCTAATGATAGAATTTGCATCTAGTTCACCCGATTGTCTCCACATCATTTGACCATCTTTATAAATCATAAGTGTAGGCAAGCCTTTTATGCGAAGTGCTTCGGCTAATTCTTGGTTTTTATCAACATCAATTTTTATAACTTTAGCTTTGTCGCCAAGTGCTGCGGCTACATCTTTAATAACAGGATGCATCGATTGTGAAGATTCGTTCCAGTCTGTATAAAAATCAATTAAAACAGGAACTTGAGCATTTATTAATTCTCCAAATTTTGACATAGTATAATTTTATTAAACTTTGTTATACAAATATAGTGTTTTTAGCACATTAAGCTACATTTTGTCCTTTTTTTAGTCGAATTACCGTTATTTCGGGCATAATTCCTACTCGTCCAGGATAGGCATGAAACCCAAAGCCTCTGTTTACATAAATATAGCGGCCCATATTTTCATACAAACCCGCCCACTGCTTATACATATATTGTGCCAAACTCCACTTAAACCAACCCGGAATTTCGATTCCAAACTGCATTCCGTGTGTGTGACCACTTAGTGTAAGTTGTATATTTTTTTCGTGATTCTTTACCACTTCTTCCCAATGACTTGGATCGTGACTCATTAAAACCTTAAAATCATCTTTTGCTATTCCGCTTGATGCTTTTTCAATATCACCAAAAGTTCCAAAATGTTTTCCCCAGTTTTCGACACCAATTATTGCAATTTCTTGATTGTCTTTTTTAATTTTTACATGTTCATTCAACAATAATTTGAAATCAATCTGACGATGTAAATCTTTTATCTTGACGAAATTTTCAGCTTTTTCTTTCTCCGAATCCCATTCTAAATAAGCACCATAATCGTGGTTTCCAAGTATAGAAAATTTCCCAAAAGCTGGTTTCTCTAACCTGTTGAAAGTTTCAATCCACGGATGCATTTCTTCTGCTTTTGCATTTACAATATCACCTGTAAATAGTAATATATCTGAGTTTTGCTCGTTAATTAAATCAATAGCATAATTTATTTTTTCAGGATTATCAAAACTTCCACTATGAATATCGGAAATTTGAGTAATCGTAAAACCCTCGAAAGCATCTGGCAAATCAGGAAAAAAAATGTTCTGTTTAATAACTTTAAAATTATATTTTCCAATTGTTATTCCGTAAATTAAGGATAAGAAAGGAATGGCCGCTAATCCTAATCCAATCTGGCTAACAAATTTTCTTCTTGAAGACAGAAATTCCGTTTGATTTTCAGTTTTAACAAAAAACTTAAATATTCCCGAAAAAACCCTAAAAACATCTTCCCCAAATAGAATAGTTGTAATCACTAATTTGGGAAGTAATACTAGAAGTAATATTCCTAACGTAAACAAACTTTGTGGTGTTTGCCCAACTTTAAAATCAAATTGAAAAATATTATACGCAACATAAATAACCGCAAAAAGGCTTATTGCCACATACAGATATAAAACCCACTTTGTCTTAATTACAGTTCTAAATGCCTGATAAGAATAGATTTCTACAAACAATAGCAATGCAATAAGAATTAAAAATCGAAAAATCATTTTTATAAATTTTATGCAAAATAACGAAGAAAGTAAACAGAAAGTAATATTG
>NZ_JAYSSZ010000026.1:0-5782 GCF_043720215.1 Flavobacterium sp.
TTTTCTGACCAGAAAGAAAATTTTGAAGATTTATTCTTATCACACCCCAATTATCCGAGCGTATTTGCCATTACCGATTCGTTAGATATGTTGTCTATAGAAAACATAGCAATAAAAGTTCCTAAAGAACAATTTATAGCATTGCCAGATTATTTTCTAGCGGGTTTTAATAATGATGTGGTTTTAGTTTCGAAAACAAACACTGCAGTAACAATTGAAACAAACGAAGGAAAGCAGCAAAAACTAAGTTTCAACGAATTTCTTACAGGTTGGAACGAAGTTATTATTGCAATAGAACCCAATACAAACGCTTTAAATACAAACGAAAAAATAAACATAAAATGGTTATTATATATTTTGCCTGTTATTGCATTCATTATATTATCAGTTGGTTACAATAAGTATGATTTTATAAGTGCATCATTATTAGTTACTTCTTTAATTGGTTTGCTACTAAGTGTTTTTATCGTACAAGAAAAGTTTGGAATAAAAAACGAAATAGCTTCTAAGTTTTGCAACATCAATCCAAATGCATCTTGCGATTCGGTCATAAAATCGAGCAAAAGTGACATTAACAAATGGGTTGGTTTTTCCGATTTGCCTTTGCTATTTTTTGGCATTAGCATTTTGTCTATCATAATACAACCTGAACATGCCAGTAAGATATTAGGATTTCTAAGTTTAGTATCTATTCCTGTAATTGTGTATTCGGTTTGGTTGCAAAAAATTCAATTAAAAAAATGGTGTGTGTTGTGTCTAGCAGTTTCGTTCATAATTGTATTGCAAAGTTTGGTTTTTAGTTTCACAACCACATCATTTTTCAACATAACAGCAATAAACTTTTTTGGATTTTTATTTTCATCCATTTTACTCACATCAATATGGTTGTTTGTAAAACCCGTTTTTGAAGCGAAACTAAAAGCAGAAAAAGGAGAAACGGAACTTAAAAAATTCAAACGTAATTATGAGGTTTTCAACTTCTTAAGTAAAGAGGTGTCAGTTATAAGCGGATTCAATAAACTCGAAGGGTTGGCTTTTGGAAATAAAACAGCAAACACCCAACTAACTATTATTATTAGCCCTAGTTGTGGACATTGTCATAAAGCGTTTGAAGATGGATTTAACCTAGTTACAAAATTCCCAGAAAGAGTATTTCTGAATGTGCTTTTTAATATCAATCCAGAAAACAATGAAAATCCCTATAAAGAAGTAGTAGAAACCCTATTGGCAATACATTTTATTAATCCTGAAAACAGTGAAAGTGCTATTTCCGATTGGCACATTAAAAAAATGGAATTAGAACCGTGGCTCAAAAAATGGAAAATGAAAAATGGAGACATGAAAACAAGCCATCAGATACACCAACAATACAATTGGTGTTTAGAAAACGAGTTTAACTATACACCAGTAAAAATAATAAACAACAAACTATTTCCTAGCGAGTATGAGATTAGCGAGTTAAAACATTTTCTCAATGATTTCCATGAAGAAAAAGTAGAAAATTACATTTTAGCAGAAGCATAAAAAACAAATAACACCCTTTTACATAGAGTTTGTCATTCCGACGAAGGAGGAATCTCATAACGAAAGCATCTAATGTGATTCTTCGTTCCTCAGAATGACAAAATAAAGTCTATTCTTATAAAAGTAAAGCATAAAATACACAAAAATATTCTTGGCCGAGAATCAGACACAAGATCCAAGTGTCTTAAAAATGATTGGATTATTAAACAATAAATAAAATTATAATATCATGTTAAAAAACATTTTAAAATTAGACGGAGCTCAAAAATTGAGCAAAAACGAACAAAAATCAATTAATGGCGGAGCGCCTGTTTGGAATGGTCATTGTTATTGTTATTTTAATGGACCTCCATTCAATAGTTCTGGTGGTAAATGTGATTATGCAAGTAACTGTATGTAATTAAAAAAAGTGCTGCATTTTTTTATTAAGGTCAGCTTTTAAATTAAAAACTGTCTGAAAATTTTCAGACAGTTTTTTTTCCTATTTTTGAATCCAAAAAATAAAAATTGAAGAAATTTCCTAATTACATACAAGCCGATAGTAAAGATTGTGGTCCTACTTGCCTAAAAATTGTTGCCAAACATTATGGTAAGACACTAAATATACAAGAATTACGTGATTTTAGCGAAACCACACGTGAAGGAAGTAATTTATTATTCCTGAGTGATGCAGCTGAGAAAATAGGATTTCGGACGTTAGGTGTAAAGCTTAATCTAGAAAGACTAGATGAAGCACCGTTACCTTGCATTTTGCACTGGAACAAAGAACATTATGTAGTCCTTCATAATATAAAAAAAGGAAAATATTACATTTCAGATCCAGGTTATGGTCTGATAGAATACAACCAACATGATTTTATAAAATTCTGGATTGGCAACAATGCAGATAACTTCACCCAAGAAGGTATTGCTTTATTACTAGAGCCAACACCAGTTTTTTATCAATCGGAATTTGATAAAGAAGAAAAAAAAGGGTTAGGCTTTGGGATGCTTTCCCAATACATAGTTCGCTACAAATCGTTTTTAGTCCAGTTAAGCATTGGTTTGCTAGCAAGCAGTTTGTTGCAACTAATATTTCCTTTTCTTACTCAAAGCATTGTCGATGTTGGGATTCAGAATCAAAACATCAATTTTATTTATATGATTCTTTTTGCGCAATTGTTTTTGTTTGCAGGAAGAACAGGATTAGAACTCATACGAAGCTGGATTATGCTTCACCTTTCTACACGAATCAACATTTCATTAATCTCTGATTTTTTCATCAAATTAATGAATTTACCCATATCATTTTTCGATGTCCGAATGACTGGTGACATCATGCAACGCATCAATGACCATCATCGCATCGAAAGAATTTTAACTACGTCTTCACTCAACGTATTGTTTTCAGTAATCAATATGTTTATTATGGGAGGTGTTCTAGCGTATTATAATTTGCAAATATTCTTGGTGTTTTTTGCAGGAAGTATTCTCTATTTTGGCTGGATAACCTTGTTCTTGAAACGAAGAGAAGAACTGGATTACAAGCGTTTTTCAGAAGTCTCGCAAGAGCAAAGCAAAGTCATGGAACTCATAAACGGAATGCAAGAAATAAAACTACACAATGCCGAAAAACAAAAGCGCTGGGGTTGGGAATATGTACAAGCCAGATTGTTTCGAGTTTCTATAAAAGGATTGGTATTAGAACAAACACAAACGATTGGTTCGTCGGTAATCAATCAATTAAAAAATATATTCATTATTTTTCTTTCAGCAAAATTAGTTATCGATGGTCAAATTACGTTAGGAATGATGATGGCAATAAGTTCTATCGTAGGAAGTTTAGATGGTCCTATCTCGCAACTTATTAGTTTTGTACGTGAAGTGCAAGATGCTAAAATATCGCTAGCTCGTTTGTCTGAAATTCATGAAAAAGAAGATGAAATACAACAAGAAGCATATCAAACGCACGATTTCCCTAAAGATGTTGCTATTGAAATAAAAGATGTTGCTATTGAAATAAAAGATTTGTCGTTTAGATATTTGGGTTCAGACATTCCTGTTTTAGAAGGACTGAATTTAACTATTCCACCTAATAAAATTACAGCTATTGTAGGTACAAGCGGAAGCGGAAAAACGACATTAATGAAGTTGTTATTAAAATTTTATGAACCTAATAACGGCCAAATAAATATTGGTAACACTCAATTAGCTAACATTGCACAAAAAACATGGCGTGCCAATATTGGTGCAGTAATGCAAGAAGGATTTATTTTTAATGATACTATTGCCAATAATATTGCTATTGGTGTAGATATTATTAACAAAGAACGTTTGGTTTATGCTGCTGATGTAGCCAATATAAAAGAATATGTTTCTGGTTTGCCTTTGGGTTACAATACAAAAATAGGTTCTGAAGGCGTAGGAATGAGTACAGGACAAAAACAACGATTGCTTATTGCAAGAGCGGTTTATAAAAACCCGGAAATGTTGTTTTTTGACGAAGCAACTTCGGCCTTAGATGCTAATAATGAAAAAGAAATTATGGAGAAACTCGATATTTTCTTTAAAGATAAAACCGTTGTTGTTATTGCCCATCGATTGAGTACAGTTATGAATGCAGATCAAATTGTGGTGCTCGACAAAGGAAAAATTATTGAAATAGGAAGCCACGAAGAATTGGTAAAACTAAAAGGGAATTATTACGAATTGGTTAGAAATCAGTTGCAACTAGGAAGCTAAAGAAATGGAAGAAAAAAATACAACATTCGAACTTCGTAGCGAAGAAGTACAAGATATATTGACTAAAGTTCCACACTGGATGATTCGATGGGGAACGGTTCTCATATTTGGAATCATAATCATGCTGTTTTTTATCTCATGGTTTTTGAAATATCCAGACGTTGTAGCATCAGAAATAGTAATAACGACTAATATTCCGCCTGAGAAATTAGTTGCTAAAACTTCGGGTAGGATAGAAGCTATTTTAGTAAAAGACAAATCTATTGTTACACAAAACATGCATCTTGCTATTATAGAAAATGCTGCCAATTATAAAGATGTATTGCTACTAAAAAGCATTGTTGACAAAACAAACATCAATAATTCTAACAAAAATTTTCCTTTTAATGAACTGCAAAATCTACAATTAGGCGATGTAGAAAGTGCCTTTGCCGTTTTTCAAAAAGATTATATTGCTGATGGTTTAAATGACGATTTGCAACCTTTCCAAGTAGAAAATAAGGCACAAAAATCCGAATCTACTCAAATTAAAGAAAGGTTAAGCTTGTTATTGCAGCAAAAAGAAATTAATGAGCAAGAGCTGAAATTGCAAAAAAATGAAATTACACGTTACACAACGCTAAACAGTAAAGGCGTTATTTCAGATCAAGAATTTGAAAGCAAAAAATTAAATTATTTGCAAGCCGAAAAAAATTATAAGAGTTTACTAAGTTCTATTTCGCAATTGCGATCTTCATTAATAGACAATTCACGAGCTACGCAAGGAACTCAAATTAGTGGAACTAAAGAAGCGGTAAATCTCGACAGAAGTGTTACACAATCATTTTACCAACTAAAAAAAGCAATCAAGGATTGGGAGTTGAGTTATACCTTAAAATCTTCAATTGCTGGAGAAGTGACTTTTTTGCAAGTTTGGACAGAAAATCAAACCATAACTTCTGGAGATAATGTTTTTTCTATTATTCCAACCACTCAAAAAGGATTTGTAGGAAAAGTAAAAGCGCCAGCTTTAAATTCAGGTAAGATAAAGATTGGACAGCAAGTAAATATTCGTTTGGCAAATTTTCCAGATAGAGAATTCGGAGTGCTTAAAGGAGAAATAAAAAATATATCCCTTGTTCCAGACAAAGATGGTAATTTGTTAATTGATGTAGTTTTGCCTAAAGGATTACTCTCGTCATATAAAAAGCAAATCCCTTTTCAGCAAGAAATGAAAGGTTCTGCCGAAATCATCACCGAAGATTTGCGATTGTTGGAAAGAATATTATATCAGTTTAGGGACGTTTTTAAAGTAGAGTAATTGCCTATTTATTTTCTACAAGTTTAAAAAAATCACTTAAACTAATCTCGAAATACTCACAAATTTTTGATAATGTAGAAATGGTAATGTTTTGTTTGCCTTGTTCTATTCGTGCTAAATGTATGCCAGTATCAAAATAAAACGCTTCAAGAGTAATGTTTTTAGACTTTCTTATCTCTTTAACACAAGCAACTGTTTTTTCAAGAAGTTCGATATTTAGAAATTGCTTTGGCATAG
>NZ_JAYSSZ010000027.1:0-5773 GCF_043720215.1 Flavobacterium sp.
TGGCAATTCCGCTTTCCCAAAAGTGTGCTCTTTTTGTAAAGCCATGGTCATAAAAATACTATAATCGACACCAATTCCGAAGATTAGCGTGCAAACAATAATATTAATCACATTAAACTGAATACCGAATATTCCCATAATTCCAGTCGTGAAAATCCAACTTATTAATATTGGAACAATGCTTACAATAGCTAATTCTAGTCTTCTAAAAGCAATAAAAAGAACTAAAAATATGATGATAAAAGAATAATTTTCTAGGTTTTCGAAATTGGCTTTTAATGAGTTTAAAAACACTTCATTTGTTTCTTGTCTATCAATTACAACTGTATTTACTTGTTTTTTTATATCGTTTACAAATGAATCTCTTTTATCATTTGGCACTTTTACCAAAGTAGAAATGGTATAAAAATTATCTTTATTAGCAACGAATTCTTCCAGAAAGAATGACTTTACTTTTGCGTATTCTTGAAAAGAAATAGCATTAAAATTTTGATTTAAAGTTTCATAAAAGACAGAAAAAGTATTTTCTTTAAAACCATATTTATTTCCATTGGAAATTAAATTACTTTTAAGATTCAGTTTTTTTTCTGAATCCCAAAAAGAATTCCAATCCTGAATTTTTTGTTTCTGAATTTCTTCAGCAAAAACAATACCACCAATAGAACTAAAGTTTAGAATTTTTGCTGCTTTTTTGTCTTTTTCTAATACTGAAAATAGTTTGTTGTTATTCTCTAAAACTTCTTCATGATTTTTTCCGTGTGTAACCAGATAAATAGATTTTGAAGAAATATTGGCAATGTTTTCTAATTCTTTCTCTGTTTTTTTCAATTCTGGCGTCATAAAATTAAGTGATGACAAATCATTATTGAAAGTGACTTTCGAATAAGTGAAAAGCGAAATAATCAGTAAAACAAAAACCGAAACTATTAAAAATTTATTTTTATGATAGGAATAAGATCCTAATCTATCGATGAAGTTTAACTTTTGAACCGCAATTTCATTTTTTGTTTTGTACAAAAGTGGAATTAAAATCAATGAGAAAAACGAAGTAGCTACGACACTTAAAGCAGCGAAAATTGCCAAATCCTGCAAAGCTTCCGATTTGATAAAAAACAAGCACAAGAAAGTAATTCCAGTTGTAATTCCGCAAAGCATTAACGGTTTTGAAATGTCTTTATACAACAGTTTAATATCTTTTTTATTCCGCAAATGCGTTAAGACATAAATAGAATAATCGGTTGTTTCTCCCAATAAAATAGAACTAATCCCTAGAGAAATTGCCGAAATTGTTCCTTTGAAAAAGTATAAAACCGCTAAGGCAAAAATCGCTCCGAAAAGTGAAGGAATAAAAATGAGTATTGGTGTTGAAATATTTCTGTAAAAAAAAGCCAAAATCAGAATCAAAGTTACTGTCGCAAAAATGGACGTTTTTTGCACATCGGATTTTATTTGTGTAGCATTTGCAACTGCAACTGGCGTAGCTCCAAAATAACTCATGGCTACTTTATTTCCGAATTTAGTATTTAATTTGGTTTTTATCTTTTCTAATTCACCAATAAACAAAGTGTTTTTATCGGTTTCATTTGCAGGAAGTTTTGTTGTGAGAAACAACATTAAATTCTTCTTGTCTTTGGTTAAAACGAAGCCGTTTTGCAATTCGAAATCATCCCCAATACTTAATTGTTGTAATTTTTTTAGTGCTATGAATGAAATTCCCAACGGATCCTGAAGTATAAAATCTTTAGTAACCATTCCTGTAGGAGAAACTAACGATTTATAATCGGCTTCAACAATTTTTGAAATACTATCGTTATTTATTTTATTTTGAATCGTTGCATAATCGCTTTTATCTAAAAAAAGAGGCAAATGAGCATATACAAAATCGAAGGTTTCTTGTATGTTTTCTTCGTCTATTTTCCCTTGAAGCTTACCTACATAAGGTTTGCATTTACTGTCTAATTCGTCAATAAATTCATTGGCATATTGGGTTAAATCATCAGGAGAACCATTGTTTTTGCTTTTAATGATAATCGTTATTTTATCAGCAAAATTAACTTGTTCCAATACTTTTGATGTAACTCCAGATTGATCATTCGACGGAATGAGTTGTGTAATATTCTCTTGAAAAGAAATTCTTGAAGCAAAAAAACCAAAAGAAAAAAGTAAAGCAAATACAATTGCTGAAAATAGCAATTTATTTTTATTGGCGAATGAATTAAGTTTAAAGAAGAAATTCTGCATGCTTTATTTTTTGCTCCTAAAAGTACTAAAAACCGTTAATAAAAAATAACCAAAAAGACCAAAAGTAATAGACATTATGGTTGCTAAAACAAAGCTTCCTATAAGGTACTGAGCAATGTTGTTTTGAACATCAGCGAGACTCATTGAAGAATTTAACAACAATGGTTTTCCAGTCCTCACAAAATAACTGCCCATTTTTAAAGATCCATAAATTATAAAAGGAATAAAAACAGGAAAACTAACATTCGAAAAAGCAAATGCAATGAGTTTATTCAACTTAAAAAAAACAGCTAAAAAAAGCACAATAATAGTCTGAAATCCCCAAAAAGGAGCAATTCCTATAAAAGTCCCTAATGCAATTGAGAAGGATTTTTTTGCAATACTATCTTCATTATGCAATATATTTTCTAGTACAAATTTCTTAATTCCTTTTTTTTTTAATCTCAAAAAAAAATCTCTTGGTATGATATAAAAAATCGCGATTGCTACTAAAATTGTATTTAAAATGCTAATTCGAGTAAAATCTTTAAATGGTCTAAAATGCGAAACTCTTTCGCTTGGATCATATAAAACCTGAACTGGTATGTTCTTTACAGCAATTCCTTTCCAAGCGGCACGCACAATTACTTCGATTTCGAACTCAAATTTATTTGTAAAATAGTTTTTAGAAATCTTTTGTAAAGGATACGATCGGTAACCAGATTGAGTGTCTTCTAACTTGATTCCTGTTTCGAACCAAAACCAAAAATTAGAAAATTTGTTTCCAAAACTACTTTTCTTAGGCACATTTTCTTGCGTCATATTTCGGCTTCCTATGAGTAGAACTTCTCCATTAACATTAAGTTCATTAATAAAAGAAGGAATATCTGAGGCAAAATGTTGTCCGTCGGAATCGATTGTTATTGCAAAATCATAATTAAGCTCTAAAGCCTTTTTGAAACCATTTTGTAATGCGGTTCCTTTTCCAGCATTTTTTGGGTGATGAATTTGAGTAAGATTTGAATAGTTTTTTAAAATCTCTGTTGTCGAATCGGTCGAACCATCATTTACAACAATCACATTGGTGGTATATTCTAAAACAGAATCTAAAACACGTGCTAATGTTTTATGATTATTATACGTGGGTACAATAACACAAAAATTTAATGAATTTGTTCGGTTTATTTCGGGATTAAAAGTTTCCATTATGAACTTTAACTATTTGATAGTTTGTTTTTCATCGGAAGAAAAACTTTTGGATTGCAATATAAAACTTTTCAAATAAGCTCTCAAAGCATTAGATTGCTCGTTATAATGTGCTAAAATAAACATAGCATCTTCTTTCTTGTTCTTGTTGTATTTTACGATTTTAGGAACATTTTCCTGAATACTTAATCGGATTAATCGGATTTCGATATTATTTGGTTCGCTTCCAATAGCAAGTTCAACTAGTTTTGCGCCTTCTTTAAAACTTTTAATTTTGTCTGAAATTTTCTTTTCAAATTTTGCAGAAATGGTAACCGCTGACCCTTTGTAGGCTACTAATGTTTTATTGCTTTCGTTTGTAACCTCTGAAAGTTTTGACAAAAAATATTTTGATGTAACTTCAGAATTTGCTGCATTTGGATACAACTTCCTAATCTCAGCAATATCTGGATTGCTGAAAGAAAGCAGAAAATAGAAAATAGAAAATAGAAGTTTCATTTTTTATTTATTATTCGGTTATTTGTTTAATCGACTAACCGAATAAACAAATCAACGATTAAACGATTTTCTTATAAACGCTACTCAACTTCAAAGCTACAGTTTCGTTAAAATAAGTTGTGTTTTTTACTTTAACCAATCCTTCATCAGTTATTGTAATATCTAATTCTAAGCGCAATTCTGGTGTTACTTCTGGATTTATTAACGCCATGAATTTTACATTAGTTAAACTCTGCATAATTAGAGAGCTTTCTGTGATTTGCTCCGTAAGTTCTTTAATAATTTGCATCATACAAACTCCAGGCATAATAGGATTGCCTGGAAAATGTCCTTTGAAAACTTCATGTTTTTCATTAACAAAAATGATAGCCAAATGTTTCTGTCTATCATTTTTTTCTAATGAAATTACTTTATAAAAATCTTTTAAAAGCATATTTATTATTTTATATCAAATGTATAAGTTACTCCTAATTGGAATACTACATTTTTTGGATTACTATTATTAAAATCATAAACCGAAATAAATCCTTTTTTAACCCTAGCTTCTAAACCAAAGTTTTTAGTAAAATTATATCCAAATCCTGCTGTTAAAGTAAGATCAACATCATTTGATGAAGGGAAAAGAAAAAAGTCATCTGAATTCTCATTTGTAAACTTTGTTTTATCTACAACAAAATCTAAAGTTGGACCAACATGAAAGTTAAACTTGTCTGTAAACGTAAATTTATTAAGTATTCCAATCGAAAGATAAGACACATCAAATTTTGTTCTAGTCACTACATTGCCATTTCTTGAATCAAGATACGAACCTTGGTTAGAGTAATTAATCTCAGGTTGCAATGTGTAATATTTTGTAAGATGCAAAGCACCATAAAAACCTACATAAAAATCAGTTTTTGCTTTAAAATCGTCATTGTTATTTGTCGTTTGCACATAGTTTCCATTGTTATCATAATAATAACTCGTATTGTAATCATTTCCACTTGCAAAGTGTGAAAAATTTACTCCTCCGCGCAATCCTGGCTTAAATGTAACTTGTGCTTGATTTTGTGTAATTCCCAATAATGCAATAATGGCAACAATAAATAATTTTTTCATCTCTAATTTGTCTTTAAATAATTTAACTCGAATCTTAATTTTATATTATAATGCTGAATGATAATATTTTCGGCAAAAGTATTATTTTCTGAGGTAAAATGGATGTTAATTTGCTCTTTTCTTTTCGTTGCATGCGAAATTTTAAAGAGTTTATTATCTGTTTTTGATGCAAAAAGATAATTAAACTGAGCTCCATCTTCAGACTTGTATACTTTATTTTCTAAATCTTCTAACTGTCCTTTTATTAAAAACTGACTTTTTAGCAACAACCTAAAATCGCTTTTTAAAGTGTTAATTAAGATTTTTCTATTCAATTCATCAACAATCGAATTGACTTTAAAGTCAGTTTCAGAAATTTCAAAATCCAATAATTTATTACCGAATTCGGTTGTAAAAACAACCCTATGAGTCGTTGCATTTATCTTTTTTGCAATAAAGATTCCCGACAAATCATTACCATAAACCGAAATATTTGCTTTATAAACATAATCTATTTCAGTATTTGCAAAATACGGAGCGTTATAAACTGTGGTTTCTAAAGTTACTACCTTCAACTCTTTTTCAAGATTATTTGTAGCACAAGATGTAACTAAAAACAGAATGCTAATTAAATATAGAATTGTCGATTTTTGCATTTAATATTTTATTTTTCAATACAATACGTGTATAATCTTCCGACGACCACGATGGCACGTGGACGTGGAATGCGTCGGCGACCCCCCGCGCCACGGGTGAGACGCTGCCGCCGGAA
>NZ_JAYSSZ010000028.1:0-16818 GCF_043720215.1 Flavobacterium sp.
TGGGGATATAACTATTACTGGCAACTTGCTGACGGAACAACAAATAATAAAAATATCCCACAGCAAATTGGAACCGATAATGACTGGGTTAAAGCAACCGGCGGTGAAACACATGCACATGCTCTCAAAGCAAACAATACTTTATGGGGTTGGGGATTTAACTACGAGGGCCAGGTTGGTGACGGAACGACTGCAAACAGACTTTATCCTATACAAATTGGAACTGAAACAACTTGGGTTGAAATATCAGAAGGTAGAAAACATGGACTTGGATTAAAATACGATGGAACTCTTTGGGGTTGGGGAGATAATGATTTTGGACAAATTGGAGATGGCACGACCAACCAGCACCATAGTCCACAGCAAGTTGGCACCAGTGAAAACTGGACAATGATTTCTTCGATGACCGACAACAGTTCGGGAATGCAGAATGATATGATTCTATTATGGGGCTCGAATCAATACGGGCAGTTAGGCAATGGCAACACAGGAACACTACAAAACTCGCCAGTCATGATTGGATGCACAACTCTCGGAACTTCCGAATTTGCATCTCAAAACAGAGTTAGAATTTATCCAAATCCTGCTACCTCTATAATTCACTTCGACAATGGAGACAATTTTCAATTAAAGAATGTAGAAATAATTGACCTGACAGGCAAAGTCATCATCAGCAATAACAAAAGTGAATCAATTGATATTTCAAATCTGTCAAGCGGAGTCTATGTGGTAAAGACTCATGGAGACAATTTTACGGAAATACAAAAACTTATTAAGCAATAAAATAGCCACTAAAATTCAGTACAGGTTTAGTTGTTTTTTATATTTGAAACTTCATTCATATCTTTCCTTCCAAAAAGAACTCTGATTCAATTGTCTCATCAAAATTTTAGCGACTAATAGTTTACTAATTTTTAAAAACAATCCCAACATTATACAACTCAGTTTTACAACTTTCTAAAGTTTCTGAGCAAACAGCCGAAAAATTCTCATTATTTGCCCAAGGACGAATCGCTAGTTTTACCGAAACATCAGTAAGCGCAATCACATCGATTGATGATTTTGGGTCTTTTAGTATTTTATCATTGGCATCTAAAATGCGTTGAATAATTTCTTTTGTCTTTTTCAAATCAGCATCATACGAAACTGAAATTTGTATATCTGCACGACGCGTTCCTTCCAACGAATGATTAATTATATTTCCGTTAGACAATGCTCCATTTGGTACAAATATCGTTTGATTATTTCCTGTAATTAATTTGGTAACAAATATCTGAATTTCTAAAACCGTTCCCGAAACACCTTGCGCCTCGATTGAGTCTCCAACTTCAAATGGCTTGAACAATATAATAAGAATTCCTCCCGCAAAATTAGACAAGGAACCTTGTAAAGACAATCCAATTGCCAAACCTGCAGCACCAATAATCGCTACAAAAGAAGCAGTTTCTATTCCTAACTTAGAAATGAAAGTTACAAAAAGCAAAATGCGTAATACCCAAATAAGTATATCTATAAGAAATTTAGAAAGTGTGGGTTCAAACTCTCTTTTTCGTACTTTTCTACTAATTAATTTTTTGAAGATTTTAATAGAATAATGTCCAACTAAAAGAATAAAAAAAGCGGTGATTAATCGAGGTGAATAGTCAATTAGCATATTCATGTTTTTTTCTACATACTCGATTATAGTATTTATCGTAACAGACATTTTTATTTTGTTTACTTTGATTCAAATCTACAAAATAATTAAATTAGGATTTGATAAATTATTTCGTTTTTAGTCTTCAACACATTAATGCAATCATTTAGACTCTTTTGACAGTCAAAGTGCGTACGTTTTGGTGTACTGTTTGTAAAAGCAACAAAATATCAGACATGAAAAAACGGTTTAGAATACCTAAACCGTTGATTTTTAAAAGAATAATTTTGTAGCGAAAACGGGAGTTGAACCCGTGACCTCAGGGTTATGAATCCTGCGCTCTAACCGACTGAGCTATCTCGCCATTAAATAAGTTTATTAACACCCTTGAATGCGGGTGCAAATATAGCACTATATTTAAAGCTTCCAAATATTTTTTTAATAAAAATATTATTATTGAAAATATTTTTTTTTCAAACCATAATTATATATATTACACCCAAATTACAACCCATGGAAAGCAAAATAAGATACGAACTGGAATTTCCTATAAACTCCTCTCCACAATTATTATATCAATACATTTCGACACCTTCTGGTTTACAAGAATGGTTTGCAGACAACGTGAACTCACGTGGCGAATTTTTTACATTCAGCTGGGATGATTCTGAAGAAAAAGCAAGATTATATTCTAAAAAATCTGGCGAAAAAATTAAGTTCAAATGGATGGACGAAGACAATAAAGACACCGAATATTATTTTGAAATGAGAATCCTTGTAGACGAAATAACAAAAGACGTTTCACTAATGGTGGTAGATTATGCTGAACATGATGATATTGAAGAATCTAAATTACTATGGGAAAATCAGGTTTCAGATTTAAAACATGTAATAGGTTCTGTTTAGTTTCTAAAAAATATAAAACTTATATTTGTCCCGTTTTGTTCATAAAGCAAAACGGGATTTTTTATGGAAAATATTTCTTTACAAAGCAATCGTGCTTTTTTATATGGTGATGCTGTTTTTGAAACTGTCAAAATTTTAGATAACAAGGTTTTATTTCTAGAAGATCATTATTTTAGGTTGATGTCATCGATGCGAATCTTAAGAATGGAAATTCCTATGAATTTTACGATGGAATTCTTTGAAAACGAAATAGTAGCCGTTACTAAATCTATGAATTTAGAAAATTCAGCAAGAGCTAGAATTACAATTTACAGAAAAGGTGGTGGTTTTTATTTACCACAAGATAATACTATTGATTATTTTATTTCTGTTTCTAAAATAGATAAACCCATTTACGAAATTGAAAAACTAGATTACGAAGTTGATATTTACAAAGACTTTTACATATCAAAACAACTCATTTCTACTCTCAAAACTACAAACAGGCTTACTAATATTACGGGAAGTATTTATGCTAAAGAAAATGATTTAAACAATTGCATTTTACTAAATGAAGAAAAAAATGTTGTAGAAGTTCTAAATGGAAACATTTTTATGCTAAAAGATGGTATTTTAAGTACTCCTCCTATTTCTGACGGTTGCTTAAATGGAATCATGCGAAAACAAATTTTGACTATTGCCAAAACAGTAGAAAATATTGAAGTTATGGAAGAATCTATTTCTCCTTTTGATTTACAAAAAGCTGATGAGTTGTTTATTACCAATGTTATTATAGGAATTCAACCTATAACGAAATACCGAAAAAAAGAATTTCAATCGGATGTTGCCAACCAACTTCTTTCAAAATTGAATGTGAAAATAAGATTGGGCTAGTTAAACATTGGGTTTTCGGGTGCATTAGACCATATTATATAATCTCCACCTTGTTCCATTATTTTTTCTCTCCAAAAATCAGTCGCTGATTTTCCTATTATTTTATTATGGAGTTCATTTTCAGAAATAATCCACGAATTAGACTCTAATTCATTTTGTAATTGTTCAGCGTCCCAACCAGAATACCCTAGAAAAAAGCGAATGTTATTTCTGGTTATTTTTCCTTGATTAATTAAATCTCTTGTAGAATCAAAACAGCCTCCCCAGTATATTCCTTCTGCAATCTCAATACTATTTGGGATTAGTTGGGGGATATTATGAATAAAGTATAAATTATCTTGTTCTATTGGACCTCCATTATATATTTTGAAAGTAGCTGTTATCTCTGGTATTAAATCTTGTATAGTATAACCTAACGGTTTGTTTAAGATAAACCCAACAGAACCTTCTTCGTTATGATCCGCAAGCAAAACCACTGATCTATTAAAAGATAAATCTCCCGTAATAGAAGGTTCCGCTACAAGCAAATGTCCTTTTTTTGGTTTTACAGCTATCATACTATTTTGATTTAGATTTAAATTTAACAAAAAAAATGCTTATAGTCCAAATTAAATCGTTAAAAAACATAAAAAAAGCCACGCAATGCGTGGCTCTCATCGTTTTATGATAAACTATTTTTTATTTACTGATCCTTCTAAGTCAGCACCTGCTTTAAATTTCACTACATTTTTAGCAGCGATTTTGATAGTTTTTCCAGTTTGAGGATTTCTTCCGTCTCTTGCAGCTCTGTTAGATACTGACCAAGATCCAAATCCAACTAGAGATACTCTTCCACCTTTTTGCAAAGTTCCTTCAACATTTCCTAAAAATGATTCTAAAGCTAATTTAGCAGCAGCTTTTGTAATTCCAGCTGAAGCTGACATTGCATCGATTAAATCTGATTTGTTCATAATAATTGTATTAATTGATTGGTTAATAATTTATGATTATACATACAAATTTAATAGGATTTCCTATTCCCACAAGAGTTAAGGCGTTTTTTTGCTTATTTTGTTAATAACTTTGTATTTTTGTTGACAAACAAGTGTATTTTATTACAAAAAAGTGTATACTCGAGTGTCTCAGGGCTTAAAACACCATTGCCAACTCAGAAAAACTAACTCCATTTAACAATTCATGTGCTAACATTTTCTTTTTTCCAGGAAATTGAAGCGATAAAATTTGAATAAAACCTCCAAAAACTGCAATTTTCATTTCTTTTTTAGTTGTAATTATACTACCTACAGTATAGTCATGTTCTTCAACTTCTTGTTTTGTATCGTAAATCTTTATACTAAATTCTTGATCTCCGTCTTTAAAATTACACCAAGCTGTTGGATACGGACTTAATCCTCTAATTAAATTATATATTTCGGTTACATTTTTTGTGAAATCTATTTTACAATTATCTCTATCTAATTTGTAGGCCGTTTTAATATTAATAGTCTCCTGCTGAATGGTAGTTATTACATTTCCTTCAGTAATTTTATCTAAAGTTTCTACAACTGCATCACAACCTAAAACCATGAGTTTGTCATGCAATTCTCCAGCATTTTCAGAATCAGAAATTTCTAATTCCTTACTCAAAATCATAGCTCCAGTATCTATTTTATCATCAATAAAGAAAGTGGTCACACCCGTTTTTGTTTCTCCATTTATAATTGCCCAATTTATAGGTGCTGCCCCACGATAATTTGGCAAAAGTGAAGCATGCAAATTAAATGTTCCTAATTCGGGCATTGCCCAAACTACTTTTGGCAACATTCTAAAGGCAACAACTATATGAAGATTTGCGTTTAATGATTTTAATTCGGATAAAAAGGTTTCATCTTTTAAATTTGTTGGCTGTAATAAAGTCAAGTTATTTTCTAAAGCGTATTCTTTGACTGCCGAATATTTTATTTTCTGACCTCTTCCGGCGGGTTTATCGGCAGCAGTTATTACTCCTACTATTTCGTGTTGATTTTGTTTTGCAATGGCATCTAGAATTCCTACTGCAAATTCTGGTGTTCCCATAAAAACGATTCGTAATGCTTTCATTTCTTAATTAAGTATAAATTGATTTTTTGAATTAATACTAATAATATCATGTTCTATTAGTTGCTTCAAAATTTTTAATATTTCAGATTCGTCTATAGGTAATGTTTCTATTAATGCTCTCGAATTCATTGAATTTTCAGTCAATAACTGAATGATTTCATTTCTAATCTCTTCAGAATTATATGTCTTTTCTTTTTTACTAGAACAATAGGAACAAACGCCACAATCATTAGTAATTGTTTCTCCAAAATAGTGCAACAATAATTTGCTCTTACAAGTATCTTGATTAGAAACATAGTTTACAACCGAATGTAATTGATTTTTCTTAACTAAATTTTGCTTTTCTAAATGTTTAGAAACTCGATTTATAGTCCTATCATCTTCACGAACTTCTAGAAATGTTATTTTCGATTCGTTCTTTTGTGAAAAATAAGCAATGATTTCCATTTTCTGTAACTTCTCCAGCAAATTTAGCACTTTAGCTTCGGTTGAATTCGCTTTTTTTGCAATAAAATTAGTGTTTATATTGGTTTGCAAATCGAAAATCCCCGGATAAGTTCTTAAAATAGTTGAAATAATAGGTTCGTCATCAGGATTTAAACTAACATATCGAATCACTTCTTTGGATTCGATTAAAAATTGAACTTGCGCTTTTTCTGAAAATTCTTGCGAAAGCGAAATAATACTTTGTCTGTCCAGAAACTGAAGTGCATTATAGGTTTTTAATACCGGTAATTTATAATGACTACAAAACTGATTCAAATTGAACGAAAATTCTTCATTAATTCCTTCTCCGTATCCAATCCTAAAGTAATTACAGAGTTTTACAAAAACATCTTTTAGGAAAATAGTATCTGGCAAAACAGCTATAAATTGGCTTTCTGCCATAATAATATCTGAAGGTGAACTAATTAAAATTGCAAAAGCTTTTTCTCCGTTTCGTCCTGCTCTTCCTGCTTCTTGGTAATAACTTTCTAGATTTTCGGGTAAATTAATATGAATAACCGTTTTTACATTGGGTTTGTCTATTCCCATTCCGAAAGCACTCGTGGCAATCATAACCGTTTTTTCGTCACGCATCCACAAATTCATATTGGTTTCTTTTTCTTTAGCAGGTAAACCACCATGATAAAAAGTGGTTTTATGACCTAGAACTTCTAAATGAGAAGCGTATTCGTGACAATTTTTTCTATTCCGTACATATATAATTGCCGATTCTGGGTTTTTTTTAAGAATCTGATTTAATTTGTATATTTTGTCTTCGGCAGGAATAATAAAATAACCTAAATTATGTCGGGCAAAGGATTGCTGGAAAACTTTTGGTTCTTGTAAACCTAATAATGCAATAATATCGTCCTTAACTTGTGGTGTTGCCGATGCGGTCAGTGCCACAAAAGGAATTTTACTAAAATGAGATTTTAGATTTTTAATTTTTAAATAAGAAGGTCTAAAATCATGTCCCCATTGCGATACACAATGTGCTTCGTCGATAGCAATAAGAGAAATTGGCAAGGCTTTTATTCTGTCAAGAACCCAATCTTGTTCTAATCTTTCAGGAGACAAATAGAGAAACTTGTAGTTACCAAACTGGCAATTATCTAGCAAATCTATTAATTCGTCAGACTTTATAGAGCCTGTTAGTGCCATAGCTTTTATATCGCGAGCTTGTAACTGATTTACTTGGTCTTTCATTAAGGCAACCAAAGGAGAAATTACCAAACACAAACCCTCATTTACCATCGTTGGAACCTGAAAACACAATGATTTTCCGCCACCAGTTGGCATGAGTCCAAAAGTATCATTTCCTTCAAGAACCGATTGGATTATTGTATCCTGAACGGGTCTAAATGAATTGTAATGCCAATATTTTTGAAGAATTTGTAATGCTGTTTGCATTTAAATTTTAGAGTTTAGATTTCAGAATTTAGATTTATTAAAATCTAAATTTTATCTAAGATAAAAAGAATTCTTTTATCTACAGTATCTTTTGGGACTTCTATAAGATTGTAACCGTATTTCTGATAGGTTTCTACAAGATGATTGTAAATAAGCTTTGCTTGTTCGTAATTTTCATAACGCTCATTATCAGCAATATAAATATCTTCCCAAGGGGGTAAAATGAATATTTTAGTATACGTATTATTCCGACAAGCGGCATCAAAAAAAGCTGGATAACTATCGCCTATATAATGCATATAAGCTAAAACATCTGGAATTCCTCGATCAAGAAAAACAACTTTATGAGGTTCATTTTGTGCATTTACGAATTGTTTTTTTCTGCCTACTAGAAGTAATTCGCTAAAAAGCAATGGGTTTTCTAGAAATAATTGTTCTATTCCTTCTTTTTTGGCTTCGAGAATAACTTCTCGAGAAATTTCAGGATAACAGCAATAACCTTTGTCCAACAAACCATCTATGATTGTGGTTTTGCCAGTTCCTGGTCCTCCTATGATGACAACAATTTCTTTTTGCACTTTTTTAGAAATAAGGCGCAAAAGTACTTAAATTTATTGGAATTTGAAAAGTTTTTTTTTAGACCTGTCAGGTTTTTAAAACTTGACAGGTCTAGCAATTGCAAATGGGTAATACAAAATCCTAGCTAGCCCTGACACTGTAATTGTTGGAGCTCTTCGCATTTTTCTTGCGAAAGCGACTTCCAGCAGCAGGAATTACAATGGCAAAAATGCACAAGCAATTCGCTACAAAAAATCCTAATTTTTAATGCTAAAAATTGTATATTTGCCTTTATTTTAGTTTTAAGAATGGATAAAAATGTGGAAGAGTTCTACGAACGATTGAAAGTAGAATTAGATAATAGTAACACTTGGCCTGCGGAATATTTGTTTAAATTTATTGTTCCTACAGTTGATGACAATGTAGAACGTGTTGAAAACGCCTTTGATTGTATGGGTGCTGTGATAAAAACAACCAAATCTAAAACAGGCAAATTTACCAGTATCTCTGTAGATGTTACTATGAAAGATGCTCAAGAAATCGTTGATAAATACCAAGAAGTAGGTACCATAAAAGGTATTGTTTCCTTATAAATATGAATACAAAATATATAAAAGAAATTGCTGGCGATGTAGTGCATAATTTAGAATATAATTCTGAAAGAAAACCACTTATTATTCCTGAATACGGTCGCTATTTGCATGTTTTAATAGATCAAGCGACTGCTATTGAAGACAGAACGGAACGAAATAAAGCCGCTAAATATATCATATCAGTAATGGGGAATTTAAATCCTCATTTGCGTGATGTACTCGATTTTCAGCATAAATTATGGGATCAAATATTTATTATGTCTGATTTTAAATTAGATGTAGATTCTCCGTATCCTATTCCGTCACGTGAGGTTTTGAAAATGAGACCTGATCCTTTGAAATATCCACAGAATTTTCCTAAATATCGTTTTTACGGAAACAATATTAAATATATGATTGACGTGGCAAACAAATGGGAAGATGGCGAACTAAAAAGTGCCTTGGTTAAAGTAATTGCAAATCATATGAAAAAATCATATTTGAGTTGGAACAAAGACACGGTGACTGATGAAGTGATTTTTGAGCATTTATTTGAATTATCTGAGGGAAAGTTAAACTTATTATCATCATCTGAAGAATTACTAAATTCTAACGATTTGATACGTACTAACAAACGCGTGTCTAATAAAATTATGTCGAATGTGACTCAAAAACCTAAAATTATAAAAAACGGAAAACCGAAACCTTTTATAAAAAACAATAACAATCCGAAATAAAAAGGCACAAAGGAGCTAAGATACAAAAGCACAAAGAAAAAGTGTTTCTCTAAATCTTAGAACCTGAATTCCTATGAACCTTAGAATCTTAGAGAAAAAATGAGTACATTTAAAATAGAAGGTGGTATCCGACTAAAAGGAGATATACATCCGCAAGGAGCAAAAAACGAAGCATTACAAGTTTTATGTCCAGCATTATTAACTTCCGAAAAAGTTAGAATAACCAATGTTCCAGACATTATTGATGTAAACAAATTGATTGTTTTACTTGGAAACTTAGGTGTAAAAATTCAAAAAAACGGCCCTGGTGATTATACTTTTCAGGCAGATGAGGTAAATATTGATTATTTAAAAACGGAAGCTTTCAAGAAAGAAGGTGGTTCGCTTCGTGGTTCGATTATGATTGTTGGTCCTTTATTAGCAAGATTTGGTTGTGGCTATATTCCAAAACCAGGTGGAGACAAAATAGGAAGAAGAAGACTAGACACACACTTTGAAGGTTTTATAAATCTTGGCGCTAAATTTAGATACGAAAGAGAAGACCATTTTTATGGTGTAGAATGCGAAGGAAAACTAAAAGGCGCTTATATGTTACTTGACGAAGCATCGGTAACTGGAACAGCAAATATTGTAATGGCAGCAGTTCTTGCCGAAGGAACTACAACAATATACAATGCGGCTTGCGAACCCTACTTACAACAATTATGTAAGATGCTAAACTCGATGGGAGCCAAAATTTCTGGAGTTGGGTCAAATTTATTAACTATAGAAGGTGTAGATTCTCTTGGCGGGTGTGAACACAGAATTTTACCCGATATGATCGAAATTGGTTCTTGGATTGGTCTTGCTGCTATGACAAGAAGCGAAATTACTATCAAAAATGTATCATGGGACAACTTGGGAGTTATTCCAAATACGTTTAGAAAATTAGGAATTACTTTAGAAAAAAGAGGCGACGATATTTATATTCCTACGCATGAAAATTATGAAATTAAAACCGATATCGACGGTTCTATTCTTACCATTTCCGATGCGCCTTGGCCAGGATTAACGCCTGATTTATTGAGTATTATTCTTGTAGTCGCAACACAAGCAAAAGGAGATGTTTTGATACACCAAAAAATGTTCGAAAGTCGTTTGTTTTTTGTAGATAAACTAATAGACATGGGTGCAAAAATTATGCTTTGTGATCCGCACAGAGCCGTAATTATGGGACATAATTTCGAATCACAACTTAAAGCAACCACAATGTCTTCGCCAGATATTAGAGCTGGAATTTCATTGTTAATTGCTGCGCTTACTGCAAAAGGGACAAGTATTATTCAAAACATCGAACAAATAGATCGTGGATACGAAAGAATTGACGAACGTTTAAGAGCAATTGGAGCAAATATAGTAAGAGAATAATTTTTTAAAAATTCAACATTCAACATTCGTTGTTTTAAATAAATGAAGACTGTTGAATAACGAATTTTGAATGTTGAAATAACAAACAATAACAAATCCCATTACTTACGTTTTGGGATTTATTTTAAACACGAATAATTCAACTTTATTCTTTTGAAGAAAAAAGTAATTAGGATTTGAATATTTAAAGCTATGATTAAAAAAAAACTTATTTTATTCCTATCGCTATTAATTACAATAAATTGTTTTTCTCAAAAAAACAAATCAAATGACAAAACAATTGCAATTACAATTGCACCGCTTTATACTATAGATTTTACAGATGGATCGTCATTAAGATTAGGTTTAGATTATATTCCGTCCAATAATTTCCTTTTAAGTTTAGAAACAGGAACTTATATTATAAATCAAAATTTTAATAAGATTAACCCCAAAGGGTTTCTAATAAAACCAAGTGTAAATTATTCAATTTCAAAAGATGAATACAAAACACAGTATATAGGTATAGAATATATGTATAAAAAACAAAACTATGATGTTAGAGATAGTTTAAAAGTGAATGACATTAAATCAAACAATCAATATAATATAAATAGAAATGTACATACTGTATCTCTAAAATATACTTTAAGAGAAAGCTTAGGGACACATTTTTATTATGATTTCAATTTTGGTTTAGGCGTTCGGTTTATAAATTCAAAATCGAATTTGTCAGAACAAGAAGTAGATGGAATATTAGATTCTGAAATAAATGGAGCTACACAAGCACAGGGTTTAATAAATGATATTGGCAAATTAGTTTATCCAAATCTAATTTTAAATTTTAAATTGGGATATTTTTTATTTTAATTCGATTTAGCCAAACTCTTTGATAAACTATGGAAACCTATATTATAATTTTACTTTGTATTGCTTCATTTTTTGCTGGATTTGTAGATGCAGTAGTTGGTGGTGGTGGATTAATTCAAACTCCAATTGCATTAATTTTATTGCCTAATTTTCCTATTGCATCAGTAACTGGGTCTCTAAAAATTCCTGGAATTAGTGGCACGAGCGTTGCTGCTTTTCACTATTTGAAACATGTGACCATGAACTGGAAATTATTAATTATCATGGCTCTTTTTTCATGTGGTTTTGCTTTTATGGGCTCTGAATTATTAACGCTGGTGAGTAACGATTTTATGAAACCGTTATTGTTTGGAATTCTAATTTTATTAGCTATTTACACTTTTATCAAAAAAGATTTTGGGCAACATCAAATCAAAGAATTATCAGAAATTAATATGATACTTCTAGGTATTATCATCAGTTCTTTTATTGGATTTTATGACGGATTTATTGGTCCTGGAACAGGAAGTTTTCTTGTCGTAGCTTTTATTACCATTCTGGGTTTCGACTTTTTGCATGCTTCTGCCAATGCGAAAATGGTCAATGTCGCCTCTAATATCGGTTCGATTACTTTATTTATTATGAAAGGAAAAATCATTTGGCTCATAGCAATTCCTATGGCATTTTGCAACGCTTTTGGTGGTTGGTTGGGTGCAAAAACAGCAATTAAAAAAGGAAATGGTTTTATTCGAGTTTTCTTTTTGCTAGTTGTTATTGGAACTTTGATTCGTTTTGGATATGATGTTTTTTTAAAACGGTAGCTATTACTCGTTTATCCTAATCCAAAACATTCAAAAATTTCAATCCGAAAATCACACCGTCAGTCTGAAAACCATTCTGATACGAGCGTACATAATCCAATCTGAAAATTTTAAATTTTCCGAAACCTAAATTATCTAATCCTGCCGAAAATTCATAATAAGGTGTTCTATTAGGAACCGAAAGATTATGATAACCTAAAATTAAATTCGATTTCAATTTATTCAACAACGGAATTTTATTTATAATAAAACCTTTGTCATCGTATTCCAAATGAGCTTCAAAAAAAGCATCATTGGTGCTATTTGCATAATAAGGCATCAAGTTAAAAACATTCAGATAGTTATCCGATTGCCCAATTCTAGTTTGGTTTCCTGCAAAATGTTTGTAATCTACAAATGAAATATTATCTGCGTTGAAGAATTTTCCAGCAGTCACATTTACTCCTAAATGTCCTTTATTTCCTAATGCAAAATCCTGTGTTACTTTTGCTCCTAAATAATCGAAATTATACTTGTTTTGACTTCCAGCAAAACCTTTTTCATACGTAAAATAAAGAACTGGATATTTATCATTTGGGATATTAAATTTTCCGTCAGGACGAGTCCAATATTCTTGACCAAAGTTTATTTTTCCAGTTATCTTTCCTTTTGCCAAATTATGTTTTATAATAGCTGGAGTGAAATTATCTGAAGGCAATAACGGATTGTTTGAAGTGTACAAATCATCGCTCTTTATAATTGCAAAATCGGTATTATTAAACAATGGTTTTCTTTCCGAATAGTCGAAATTGGCATAAAGAGAAAAACCGTTTACAACTTCTTGGCTATAACTTAATTTGACAAAATTCTTATCAAATAATTTCATGTAATTATTTTTAAAAAACAAGGTACTAATAGAGTTTACAATATCTGAAATTGGCTTTTTCTCATTAAACTGAGTTGCTTCGCTTCCGCCAGAAATAGCTAAAAAAGCGTTGTTGTGATTGTTGAATTTTTTAGAAAAATCCGCAATCATTCTTAATTTAGTTTCAGCAAAACCATAATTAAATTTTGTTCCAAAATTTGTATACGTTCTGTCGTCTGGATTTCGTTTAGTATACGACAATCCTGCGGATAAGTTATAACCTTGAACCGTGTTAAATCTCAATGAAGTTAGTGGTCCACTATAATTTATAGTTGTGTTTTTGTACGAGTTTTTATAAATATAACCAGATAAAATTTGCTGTAATTTAAACTTATTCTCTTTTTTATCTATCGAGTCTAGATACGTTTTAGATTTTCGCAAGGTTTGAATACTGTCTTTCTTGACATAATCTGTACTTTCTTCTACTGTTAACGGAATTGGTCGAATCGTATTCCAGAAACTATCCTCTTTTTTGTTTGAATCTTTTTCGAAAGTAAGCACTTCTTTAGTAAATGTTTTTTTTGTAAACTTTGGTTCAAATTCAAAATTACTATATACATAAGTGAAACGTCCAGAGACATTAATCCCGAGCATTCCAGCAATAAAATCAAGGCTTTGTGTGTTTTTTGTCCAAATATTGTCTGTTTTATTAAAACTGAAGCTTTGCTTTAATATTAAATTGTCAATTGCTGGTGTTTGCATTCGGTACCCTTTTAGATTTACGTCGACTGCATAAATTGCCCACGAATCTTCTACTATATATATATAACCTTCCACAACAGGTTCGGTATCACGACGTGGAATTACTTTTATTTTGTTTACTTGCTGCTTGTCTTCGTTATAGAAACTACCTTCAATTTTAAACTTATAATAATTGAAAGCATTGTCACTTATTGGTGAAATTACATTGACTTGAAAAGGTAAATAATTTTCATAAAAATCGAAATCGACACCAGCAGCATTGTTAAAACTAAAGCCATTATCTTTTCCACTTACTTTTGAAGCCAAAATAGTTTCTTTCATTTTATCTGGCTTCTGAAAATTTAGCTTTGACACCGTTTCCGATAAATACAAAATACCCGTTCTAGTCGAATCTAAAGCGCCATCAAAATCACCAATTTCTTGACCTAAAATTTTCTTGGGAGCATCTTTTATTCGCATCAATCCACGAGAATAGAAATCAGCATTATATTTTGCTGTTTTTGCCGAGTTTTCCTTTTTTGCAGCAATTGCATTCCGTATAATTTGTTTAGCTGGATCTTCCTGATTACTAATAACCACTTCGTTTAGAGTGAAATTTTCTTCCACCAATTTTACATTCAACTCATACGGAAAAGTTTCAATAGTAACTGGAATTTTTCTGGTTTTGAAACCTAAGTATTGAAAAACAATAACATATTTTCCAGCTTTCTTTACATTTAATTCATAAAAACCTTTCTCATTAGACGAAGTATTGTTATAAGAATTTTCTAAAAAAATATTGACTGATGGAAGTGAAACATTTTTGTCATCAGTAATTAAGCCTTTTATTTGAGAAAATGTCGGAATTGATGCTAGAAGAAATAGCAGAAATGTTATTTTTTTCATTGGTAAATTTATAATAAGACGAATTTTAGTCCAAAAGGTTACAATTTATAAAAAAGATTGTAGTGCTAACTCATAGCTTTTTAATCCAAAACCAATAACAACACCTTTTGCAGATGGTGAAATATACGATTGATGACGAAAAGTTTCTCGAGAAAAAGTGTTAGAAATATGCACCTCAACTACTGGAGTTGTTATTGCTTTTACACAATCACCAATTCCTATTGAAGTATGCGTATAAGCACCAGCGTTGAGAATTATGCCATCATAACTGAATCCTACTTCTTGCAATTTATTAATAATTTCACCTTCAACATTGCTTTGATAATAACTTAATTCAATAGACCGAAATTTAGATTTTAATTCGTTAAAATAGGCTTCAAAATCCTGATTCCCGTATATTTCTGGCTCCCGTTTTCCTAATAGATTAAGGTTTGGTCCGTTTATAATGATGATTTTCATTGTTTGTTTTTTGTAAAAATAAAAAAACCATTCCGATTAAAGATTGGTTTAACAAAATTTATAGTTTTTATTCTACTTCATTAAACGTTTAAACTTTCGCCTATCTTCAATGCACATTTCTCTCCATCGATAGCTGCTGAGATAATTCCACCTGCATAACCAGCACCTTCACCGCAAGGATACAGACCTTTTATTTGCAAATGTTCTAAGTTAATTTCATCTCTAGGAATACGAACTGGCGACGAAGTTCTAGATTCTGGAGCGTGCAAAATGGCTTCATTAGTTAAATAACCTTTCATCGATTTTCCAAATTCAGAGAAACCTTCTCGTAATATTTGTGACAAAAATCCAGGAAAAACCTGACCCATTTCTACCGAAGTAGTTCCAGGAACATACGATGTTTTAGGAATTTCTTTTGATATTTTATTTTGTGTAAAATCGATCATTCGTTGTGCCGGAACTTTTTGAGTTTGCCCAGCTAAATCCCACGCTTTTTGCTCAATACTTTTTTGAAATTCCATTCCAGCTAAAGCACCAAATTTTGCAAATGGTTTGAAATCCTCTAATTTTAATTCGATTACAATTCCAGAATTTGCAGTTGCTTGATCTCGTTTAGATGGCGACCAACCATTGGTTACAACCTCACCAGGACTAGTAGCACAAGGCGCAATAACACCACCTGGACACATACAAAAAGAATACATGCCACGACCATTTACCTGTTTTACAATAGAATATGGAGCTGGAGGTAAATGTTCGCCCCTATAATCACATGAATATTGAATCTGGTCTATCAGACTTTGTGGATGCTCAGCACGAACACCCAAAGCAAAAGGTTTGGCTTCAATTAAGATTTTCTTTCTATCTAATAATTCGAAAATATCACGAGCAGAATGTCCTGTAGCTAAGATTATTTTATTGGCAAAAATTGTATCTCCATTTTGAGTGACAATTCCTTGCACTTCGTTGTTTTTTACTACAATATCAGTTACACGAGTTTCGAAAAGGACTTTTCCGCCCATTTCGATAATTTTTTCTCGAATATCTTGAATAATTTGTGGTAATTTATTGGTTCCAATGTGCGGATGCGCTTCAACCAAAATGTCTGGTGTAGCACCAAAAGCTACTAATAATTTAAGAATTCTATCGATATCTCCACGCTTTTTTGAACGTGTATATAATTTTCCATCCGAATAAGTTCCTGCTCCACCTTCGCCAAAACAATAATTAGAATCTTCGTTGACAATATGATCTACATTTATTGCTTTTAGATCTCGGCGGCGACCACGAACGTCTTTTCCACGCTCGATGAGAATTGGTTTTAAACCCAATTCTATCAATTGCAATGCAGCAAAAAGTCCTGCTGGCCCTGCTCCTATTACTATTACTTCTTGTAAATTTGAAACATCTTTATATTCTGGAAGTTGTATTTTTTGTTCGACAAAATTTTCTCCTTGCAGATAAACAGTAACTTTTAAGTTTATTTTTATGGCTTTCTGACGTGCATCGATAGAACGTTTTAAAATCGAAATATGCTGAATATCTTTAACAGAAA
>NZ_JAYSSZ010000029.1:0-2219 GCF_043720215.1 Flavobacterium sp.
ACTTTTTGATAGCCATTTTTTCGGCAGTCTTGATTTGTTGGTGTTTCCATAGGTACTAAAAGTGTTTAATTTTTAGTCAACCTATTTTAGGACGATACAGTACTTCTAATTGCGTACAACGTCTCGTGGCTTGGCGTCAGTTGGGGATTTGGTTAGCCTAAACTTTCAGTAAATCACTGACCACAAAAGTACAAAACAATGTGTAAATTCAAGACCAAAACCCCAATTTTTGCAAACCGCTGTTGTGTGATGTCGCAATTTACGGTTTGGTTTCTATTTGGTTTTCTGCGAAACTGTAACCCAAGATTTGTCAAATCCTAATGCTTTTAAAATTACATTTTTGTCTAATTTTTCGGGTTGTTTAATTTTTATTATTAAACATTTTTCAGGAACTTCTTCAACTATTGTAAATTGGGAACCGTGAGGTTGCCAAGTAAAACAATGTTCGTCAGTTTTTATGTTAGTTCCAGTTAAGTTTCCATTTTTATTCCATTCCCATTTATGTAGTTCGTGGTCGTATCGAATTGTATCAAATTCAAATACTACAACTTCTGATAAATCGTCTGATTTTAAAAGTACAACTGTTCGTAAATGTTTGAATTTTTCACGAATTGAAGAAACTCTTTCATTCCAAATTTCAAGTACAAGTTTACCAATTAATTTTGGATCTGCTTTTTGATCACTTCTTTCTCCAAATGAGTAATTTGGCGAATTTCTCCCAGAAATTAATCTAACTTTCTTTTGTTTTGATGGATTTTTTGCTTTTACGGTTTTTGCGCCCCAAGCGGTATTTCCCATTACAACATCATCTAAACCAACATTTGAAGGTTTCCAATCTGCTCCAATACAATTAGCAAAAATATTTTCCCATTCCGAACCTTCCAATTCAGGCTTACCTTTTGAAGCAAGCAAATAGATTATTTCTTTTCCCAACAAAAAAGGAAATTCTTTTGGAAATTCGTTTAGTGGAAATGCCGAAACAGATTTGTTAACTGTTCTTAATTTAGGTGATTGGTTATTCTCCATAACTTACTTCATAATCTCTTAATACTGAAGTCATATCCATAGAGTTTGCAACATAAGGCAAAAGTTTTAATATAACGGCTTTTACTAAATTTACTGGAACTGCATTACCTGCTTGTCTTTTTGCTTGTCCATCAGAAACTACAATTTTGTATTTATCTGGAAAACCTTGCAAACGAAACATTTCTCTTGGTGTTAATCTTCTTTCTCCGTTGACTAATAAATAATTGTGAGAAGCACCTGAACGCAATGCACAAGAATATGGATAAGAGCATATATTTCCAGATTTGTTTTCGTGCCAAATAGAAAGATTATATGCAGATTTATGTTTGTTTTTTCTTTTCTCTAAAATCATTTCAGATGCAAAATATTTTGCATCAACTTTTTTCTCAAGAATTTCTGTTAAAGGTTTAAATGGTCTAATTGGTGATGGAAAATTAAATAAAATAGGCTCTTTGTGTCCAACAATAATTATACGTTCCCTTTTTTGAGGCAGTCCAAAATCTAAAGCGTTTAATACTGCAAATCTAACACTGTAACCTAATTCTTTTTCAAGAACATTTACAATTGTTTTGAGAGTATTTCCGTTATCGTGTCCAAAAAGTTGTTTGACATTTTCTAAAACAAAAGCCTTTGGCTTTTTGTGTTTTAAAATTCTTGCAATGTCAAAAAACAATGTTCCACGAACATCATTAAATCCTTGCATTTTACCAATTATACTGAATGATTGGCAAGGAAAGCCAGCAAATAAAATATCGTGGTCTGGAATATCTTTTTCATCAATTTTTGTAATATCTCCAAATGGTCTTTCTCCAAAATTTGCTTCGTAACTATCTTGACAGAAACTATCTATATCAGATGAAAAGACACATTCTGGAATTACATCATTTTCAAGACACGCTTCATCCATTGCAGTTCTAAATCCACCTATTCCGCAAAAAAGGTCAATAAATTTTATCTTTTCCATTTACAATTTTTATTTATTTTCAAAAATAATATTTTGCTTTCTAATAAACTATTTTATTTGTGAAATTTTAAAAAGATGTTGATTATTTATGATTTTTTCAGCGATATCACACAACGTTCCCGCGCTACAAACAGTTTGGGACTAAATTAAGCTCTATTTTCGGATTTGCCAAATCTTCCAAATACAAACCAATTTTTCCATTAAGCCAAATGCCCAAATTGCTTGTAGC
>NZ_JAYSSZ010000030.1:0-5739 GCF_043720215.1 Flavobacterium sp.
TTTTACATTCTTAACAAATTTCTCGACTACTTGTTTAGCCAATTCTAAAGTCACTTCTTTTTTATTGAAAGAAGATTGTGCAATAAGCGAGATTATGGCACCTTCCAATTCACGAACATTACTTTTTATGTTACGTGCTACATATTCGATAATTTCTTCAGGAATTTCGACACCATCACGATACAAAATATTCTTTAAGATAGAAATTCTTGTTTCGTAATCTGGTTGATGCAATTCGGCAGATAATCCCCATTTGAAACGAGACAACAAACGTTGTTCGATATCTTGCATATCAACTGGTGCCTTGTCTGAAGTAAGAATTACTTGTTTCCCATTTTGATGTAAATAGTTGAAAATGTGAAAAAACACATCTTGAGTTCCTGTTTTTCCTGAAAGAAATTGCACATCATCAATAATCAAAACATCAATTAGTTGATAAAAATGTATAAAATCGTTTCTCGTGTTTTTCTTAACAGAGTCTATATATTGTTGCGTAAATATTTCGGCAGAAATATACAAAACTGTTTTATCTGGATATTTGTCTTTTATTTCTACACCAATAGCGTGAGCCAAATGGGTTTTCCCTAAACCTACACCACCAAAAATTAGTAATGGGTTAAATGATGTTCCACCAGGTTTATTAGCCACAGCCATTCCCGCAGAACGAGCCAATCTATTAGAATCTCCTTCTAAGAAATTATCGAAACTATAATTTGCGTTTAGCTGCGATTCAATCTTTAAATTACGAATTCCTGGAATAATAAAAGGATTTCTTAATTCTGGATTTTTTTGTTGTACGGGAACGTCAATTTCTTGCGTTTTTACTGGCGAACGGTGTGCACTTGGTAATTGTTCCGTAAACGGAAGTTTGTTACCATAAGTGTTTTCCATTTTAATTTTATAAAGTAACTTCGCATTTTTGCCAAGTTCTTTAGTTAGTGCAACTTTAAGTAATTTTACGTAGTGTTCTTCTAGCCATTCGTAAAAGAATTTGCTAGGAACTTGAATATATAATGCGTTATCAGTTAGTTCGACAGACTTGATAGGCTCAAACCATGTTTTATAGGCTTGCTCCTGAATGTTATCTTTTATAAAAGATAGACAGTTGTCCCAGACTGATTCAGCAGTTTTATTCATTGTGTGCATTCTTACGCTTTAAATTATTAAGGTTATCTTTACAAAAAAACAAGTAGTTTTTTTGATTAATACGGGATAGCAAATATGAGTCATAAAATCGTTAAAAAAAAATTTTTATGCTATTGATTTTATAAAAAAAATGTCGTAAGAGTAATTTTCTAAACGTTAAACAATTATTAAATATATACATTATTATAATGAAAGAATATCAATTTAAAGTCCGTGTTCGTTATGCAGAAACTGATCAAATGGCTGTAGTATATCACGGAAATTATGCGCAATATTTCGAAATGGGACGCGTGGAATGGTTAAGAAACCTAGGAATTTCGTATAAATGGATGGAAGAAAACGGAATTATGCTTCCTGTAGTTTCGCTTACTATGAATTATAAGAAACCGGCTCGTTATGATGATGAGTTAAGAGTAAAAACAATTTTTAAAAGTCAGACTTCTGTAAAGATTGAATTTGATTATGAGATTTACAATACAAACAATGAATTGTTAACAACTGGCAACTCCGTTTTGGTATTTGTAAACATGAAAACAGGACGACCAACCTTGCCTCCAGATTATGTAAATGAGAAATTGAATGAGATCTAAAATATTTTTTAGTTTGAAAAGAATATTACAAATAAAGAACACACGCTAATGTATTTTCTTTTTTATAAAATAAAGTTCATAATATTTATATGAAAAATGGGAAATAAAAATCGTGATTGTTATTACTACACAATTGTAAACTACAATAACCATTAATTTATCTAAATAAAATTTACTAAATACTTTTAAATAAATTAATCCTACAAATTGGATTACAATTGAATGATACATATATATGCCGTATGAAATTTTACCTAGATAAATTGACACATTGTTTTCCAATATTTTTAAAGGTGATAATGTCATAAAACTAATTAAAGTTGAAAAAAGCATCATGCTGAAAAAATGATAAGCTTCAATAGAAAAATAATCAATAAAAATATCAGTTGTGAAATAAATTATAAAAATAAAACATAACACATACAAAATAGTTTTGTGTATAGATAAAAAAGTCTTTTTTAAAATTAATATTGAAAAAAATCCACTCGAAGTAAAATAAAAAAAATACATCCCAAATTTTCTAAATAAAGGAGTTTGTTCATAAAAAAAGACACAGAAAAAAGTGAATGTAAATAATACTAAAAAAAGAATTATTTTTTTTGTGGGTAGCAATAATACAACTGGGGCTATAAATAAATAAAACTGTTCTTCAACCCCAATAGACCATAAGACTTCTATAATTCCTCCTGGACTATACAGAACAGCAAAAACATTTGGCAAAAAAAACAAGGAAAGTAACAACCCTTTATATAGATTATAATTGCTTTCAAAAGGAAATCCGAATTTTGGAAGTATAACATTATAATAAACTAATCCAAAAGATAAAATCAAAAAATAAAGAGGGAAAATCCTTAAGACTCTCCTTAAAAAAAACTTTTTTAATGAAACACTATTTGTAGTTTTCTTTTCAACATATAGCTGTCTGATAATTAAGAAGCCACTCAAGGAGAAAAAGACATTAACAGCTTCTGAACCTTTATGAAAAATGGGAAGAAAATTATAAAATGGGATATTATGCTTACTACAAAATTCTGGTAAATGAAAAACAACCACAATAATGGCAAGAAAAAACCTTAATGATGTAATATTTGGCAGGACTTTCATATTTAAATCTAAACTTCTTTAATCCCAACCTCAAAAATTACATCAAAAACGTCAAAAATACTTTTGGCGTTTTTTTTTCGGATAGCAATTTCTATTTCACATGCTTCTTCCATTTTTTGAGAAACAATTGTAATGTTTTTTTCTTTAATGATTCGCATTACTTTGTTCATATTCTTATAATCGAAACGAACTTGAAAGTGAACATCTATCGTTTTTTCTGTAATTTCTGATTCCTCCAGTGCCATTTGCGCAGCCGTTTTATAAGCAGTTATAAGTCCGCCAACACCTAGTTTTACACCTCCAAAATACCGAACCACAATTACTAAAACATTAGTAACATTAAACGATTGAATTTGTCCGTAAATAGGCATTCCAGCGCTATTGTTAGGCTCGCCGTCATCATTAGCACGATACTGGATTTTATCAGCCCCTAACTGATAAGCATAACACCAATGTCTGGCCGAAAAATGTTTTTTTTTGAGATTTTCGATATGAATCTTTACTTCTTCTTCAGAAGTGATTGGAAAGGCATAGCCAAAAAACTTGCTGTTTTTTTCTTTAAATAAAACTTCAGGCGATGAATTTGCTATCGTAAAATAGGTGTCTTGAATTTCCAAAAAAAATTATTTAAGAATAAACTTTTTATCAAAAAGTTCGGTAACATCTTCTTTTCCTGGAATGATATTCCAAACTTGCATTCCTAGCGATTCGGCAATATCAGTATTTTCTTTTTTATCGTCAATAAACAAGGTACGTTTTGTTATGAGATCGTGTTTTTTAATAATATAATTAAACGTTTGTGGATCAGGTTTTCTCATTCCTATTTCAAACGAAAAATATACTTTTTCAAAACATTGATAAAATTCTCTTATAAAAGTTGCTCCAAGCATGTGTTCAAATTTTGCTATATGAATTTCGTCTGTATTGCTTAACAAAAACAATTTGTAATTCATCATAGACAATCGTTGCAGAAATTCCAGTCTTTGCAAAGGAAAATCTAATAATACTGAATTCCATGCCGCTCTCAAATCGTCTATAGAAGCATTGGGAATTAGTTTTTTTAATCCAATAATGAATTGAACTTCTGTTAGCTTTCCTCGTTCAAACTCTTGGTTTAAATGTTCTAGATCATCATTCCAAGAATGCAATCCCAATTTTTTGAGTGCATTAAGCGAAGCTTCTTTATCCAAATTGATAAAAACATCGCCAAAATCGAAAATAATAGTGTTAATCATAGTTTAAACAGATTAAGAGTTCGTCACTTCCTATTTTTCTTTTTTCTACTATTCTTCCAGTAATAGTTGGTGCTTTTGTACCAGTAGAAAATATCTCAGTCCCATTGAAAATTCTTGCTTCGTCCCACAAATTTGCATCTATAAAACTTTGCAAAGTTTGCCTACCTCCTTCTATAATTACCGATTGTAAATTATTCTTAAATAAGAACTCAGCAATTTGCAGTACTACATTTTTAGAATAATCTATAATCTTGTCAGAAATTACAAACGTTTTTTGACTAATATCAAATATATAACTTTCTTTTGAAATTCTATTATTTTTATCTAAAACAATTCTTGTAGGATTTTTACCAGTCCAATCTCGAACATCTAATCTCGGATTATCATCAACAACAGTTTGAGTTCCCACAAGTATAGCAGCTTCTTCACTACGCCATTTATGCACTAACTGACGAGAATAAGTGTTAGTTATCCAAACTGGCTTTTTTTCATTTTTTGAAAATGGAGAAATAAATCCATCAGCACTTTCTGCCCATTTTAATATAATATATGGACGTTTTTTTTCCTGAAAAGTAAAAAAACGTTTGTTAGATTCTCGACATTCTGCTTCAAGAATCCCCACCGTAACATTTGCGCCAGCTTCTAATAAAGTTTTGATTCCTCTCCCCGATACTTTACTGTTTGTATCAACAGTACCAATAATTACATTTGGAATTTTATATTTAATGATTAAATCGCAACACGGCGGTGTTTTTCCAAAATGACTGCAAGGTTCTAAACTCACATAAATAGTCGATTTTTCCAACAATGATTTATCTTTTACTGAATTTATTGCATTTACTTCAGCATGATTTCCACCATAAGCAGACGTGAATCCTTCGCCAATAATTTTTCCATCACAAACTATTACAGCTCCAACTGAAGGGTTAGGCATAGCAACTGACAAACCATTTTTGGCTAATTCGATGCAACGTTTTATGTATTTTTCATGTATCTTCACATCACAAAAATAGCTATTTCTATTTACAATGAATGAACACATAATTAGAGAAATTCAAAAAACTGATAATCTGCAAGTTGCAAATGTTATCCGTACAGTTTTAATAGAGCATAATGTCCCAAAAGTGGGTACAGCTTATGCAGATCCACAATTAGATTTTATGTTTGAAGCCTATTCTGAACCTAATTCGATGTATTTTGTTGTAGAAAAAAAAGGGAAAATAATTGGTTGTGCTGGCATTGCTCCTTTGCAAAATGGCTCACCTGAAATATGCGAATTGCAAAAAATGTATTTTTTATCAGAAACTCGTGGTTTAGGTATTGGCACAAAAATGATGGAAATTTGCTTGCAAAAAGCTAAAGATTTTGGCTTCAAAAAATGTTATTTAGAAACGATGCCGTATATGAAAGCTGCTCAGAAATTGTATTTAAAATCTGGTTTTGAATATCTTTGCGAACCTATGGGAAATACCGGTCACACTTCTTGTCCTGTTTGGATGATTAAGCAGTTAACAATTGATAATGAATAATTTACGATTCCTAAAATGCTACTGAAAAACTACAGAACACAATTTATTGAAGAGCTAATAACATTTTTTGATGAAAAAGAAATCGAAAGTTTCTTCTATATTCTTTTAGAAGCTTTTCATCAATTGAAACGTGTC
>NZ_JAYSSZ010000031.1:0-2218 GCF_043720215.1 Flavobacterium sp.
TTTTGATCTAATATTATTTAAAACTCTATCATTAGGAAAGTACGTACAACGGGTATTTTTTTTGTTTAAAACAAAAAATAAAAACACGCAACCCACAACAAAACCAAAGAGATAATAACTTAATCTATATGAAAATTTCATTTTATTTAATTTTTAGCAAAAGTAGCTAGAAATAACGAAATTTAAAATCAAAACACAATTAAATTTATATCGCGATATGTTAAATCAAACCATTCGCCAATTGTTTTATTGGTTAAAATTCCGTGGTAAAAATAAACACCATTTTTTAATCCACTATCGCAACGAATTGCACTTTCTATTCCTCCATCATCAGCAATTTGAAGCAAATAGGGCGTGATAATATTACTGATTGACAATGATGCTGTTTTAGAATATCGAGACGGAATATTGGGAACGCAATAGTGAATAACTCCATTTTTTATAAAAGTAGGATTCTCATGAGTTGTAATTTCTGAAGTTTCAAAACAACCACCAGTATCAATACTTACATCAACAATAACAGCACCTTTCTTCATGTGTTCGACCATAGTCTCAGTTACTACAATTGGCGTACGATATTTTCCTCGCATCGCACCAATAGCAACATCACAGCGTTGTAAAGATTTAAGTAATGTTTTATTTTGAATCGTTGAGGTAAATATTCTTTGATTCAAATTATTTTGTAAACGACGCAATTTTGTAATCGAATTATCAAAAACCTTAACACTTGCACCCAATCCTATAGCTGTTCTCGCTGCAAATTCTGCAACAGTTCCAGCTCCAAGAATAACAACTTCAGTTGGAGGAACACCGGTTATGTTTCCAAAAAGGAGTCCGTTTCCAAACTTACTAGCGGTTAATAATTCGGCAGCAACAAGAACAGACGCTGTTCCTGCAATTTCACTGAGTGACTTTACAGCTGGAAATGAACCATCTTCATCTTTAATATATTCGAAAGCTAAAGCAGTTATTTTTTTCTTTTGTAAGGCTTCAAAATATTCTTTTTTTCTGGTTTTTAGCTGAATTGCTGAAATAATAATCGTTTTAGGATTCATCATTTCTATTTCAACTAAAGTTGCTGGTTCTACTTTTAGAATCATCGGACAACCAAAAACTTTTTTAGTATCGTTGGTTATTTCAGCTCCAGCATCACTATAATTTTTATCGGAATAACTCGAATTTTCTCCTGCTCCGGCTTCTATTAAAACTCTGTGACCGTGACAAGTAAGTGCATTTACAGCATCAGGCGTTAAGCAAATACGACGTTCCTGATAGGAAGTTTCTTTGGGAATACCAATAAAAAGTTCGCTCTTGTGCTTCGCTATTTCTAATTTTTCTTCTTGTGGAAGTAAATCTTGCTTGCTAAAAGGTGTAATGGCCATGATTTTCTACTTATTTTGCACAAATTACAAAATTTATCACAATTATTGAAGTTCTAATTCTCTTTTGCCGTTATTTAAAATTGAAATGGTAATTACCGAATGATCTTCTGGGATTAAATCAGGAATTTTTTCTGCCCATTCTATAAAACACCAGTTTCCTGAATACAAATAGTCGTCTATTCCCATATCGAGTGCTTCGTTTTGGTTTTTTAATCGGTACACGTCAAAATGATAAACTAATTCGTTATCAGCTATTTGATACTCATTTACCAAAGAAAAAGTAGGACTACTTGTTGGGTTTTCAACACCTAATTGTTTGCATAAAGCCTTGATAAATGTGGTTTTTCCAGCTCCCATTTCTCCATTAAAAAGAATAACTTTTTCTGGATTAGCATCTAAAATTTGCTTTGCAACAGTTTCAATTTCGTCAAGATTAAATTCTATTTTCATTTTTATTTCTTTGGGCTAAACACTAAAAATGGCACAATGACTTCTTCGAGCGAAATTCCTCCATGTTGATAAGTATTTCTGTAATAACTCACGTAATGATTGTAATTATTTACATAAGCCAAAAAGAAATCGTTTTTTGCAAAAATATAAATACTTGTCATGTTTATAGACGGCAAACCAATTTTTTTAGGATCTTTTACAGCATATACATCTTTATTTTCGTATGTTAAACTACGTCCCGTTTTGTAACGTAAGTTTAAACTCGTGTTTTTATCACCAATTACTTTCGACGGATTTTTGCAATTTATCGTTCCGTGATCGGTTGTAATAATCAATTTAAATCCTAGCTTTTGTGCTTGCTGAATAATTTCTAATAAAGGTGAATT
>NZ_JAYSSZ010000032.1:0-16698 GCF_043720215.1 Flavobacterium sp.
AATTCAATATAACAAAGTAAAGCAAATAACCCAACAATTCTTGAGAATTATTGGGTTAAATAATTATTATCGAACAAATTAAAGATTAATAATTAGTGAGAATTAGCGTCTTTCGTAATACGCTAACCATCTAATTTTTCAATCATTTAATCAATTAGAATCAGCTTCATTCGCAACACACAAAACCCACAAATAAATAACAATATTTATTTTTAAAACCACCAAAACCATAATATTTAAAAAAATCCTATACTTTTGCCAAATCAATAAAACAGCAATGGCAAAGAATTTAGTAATAGTCGAATCACCTGCAAAGGCAAAAACAATCGAAAAATTTCTTGGAGCAGATTTCCAAGTAGAATCAAGTTATGGTCATATTGCCGACTTGCCGTCTAAAGAAATTGGAGTAGATGTGTTAAACGGTTTTAAACCCAAATACGAAGTTTCGCCCGACAAAAAAGCGTTGGTTTCGAAACTAAAAACTTTAGCTAAAAATGCCGATATGGTATGGCTAGCTTCCGATGAGGATCGAGAGGGAGAAGCGATTTCTTGGCACCTTGCGGAAGAATTGAAACTAGATCCTAAAAAAACGAAGCGCATTGTTTTTCACGAAATTACAAAAACTGCAATTCTAAAAGCAATAGACAATCCACGTGAAATAGATTATAATTTAGTTAATGCACAACAAGCACGTCGTGTTTTAGATAGATTAGTAGGTTACGAATTATCGCCAGTATTGTGGAGAAAAATAAAAGGAGGATTGTCAGCTGGTCGTGTACAATCGGTTTCAGTTCGGTTAATTGTAGAGAGAGAAAGAGAAATTATCAATTTCAAACCAGTAGCTACATATTCTGTACAAGCGGAATTTACCAACGAAGCTGGAAAATCATTCAAAGCAAAACTACCTAAGAATTTTAATACAAAAAAAGAAGCTGAAGATTTTTTAAATAAAAATATTGGTTCTATATATAAGGTAGGAGATTTAGAAACAAAACCTACCAAAAAAACACCAGCAGGACCTTTTACCACGTCGACTTTGCAACAAGAAGCGGCTCGTAAATTGTATTTGCCAGTTGGAATCACCATGCAATTAGCGCAACGTTTGTACGAAGCGGGATTAATTACCTACATGAGAACGGATAGTGTAAATTTATCTAAAGATGCGATGGAAGCGGCTCAAGCGGAAATCATCAAATCGTACGGAAAAGAATATGCTAAGCCTCGAACTTTTGTCAATAAAAGCAAAGGTGCACAGGAAGCACACGAGGCGATTCGTCCTACCGACATGTCGCAACACACTGTAAATATCGACCGTGATCAAGCAAGATTATATGATTTGATTTGGAAAAGAACTTTGGCATCTCAAATGTCTGATGCAGAGTTGGAACGTACTAATGTTAAGATTGAAGCCAATAACCATTCGGAAATTTTTACTGCTTCTGGAGAAGTTATCAAATTTGAAGGATTTCTAAAAGTATATTTAGAAGGTCATGATGATGACGAAGAAGAACAAGAAGGTATGTTGCCTTCTATGAAAGTAAATGAAAAATTATCAAATAATTATATTACAGCTACCGAAAGATATTCTCGTGCTGCTGCAAGATATACCGAAGCTTCTTTGGTAAAAAAATTAGAAGAATTAGGTATCGGTCGTCCATCTACTTATGCGCCAACAATTTCTACGATTATTAATAGAAATTATGTCGAAAAAGGAAATTTAGAAGGTCAAGAAAGAAATTACACGCAATTGACACTTCAATCTGGTAAAGTAGGAGAGAAGTTACTCAAAGAAAATACAGGATCTGATAAAGGAAAATTGGTTCCTACAGATATCGGAACAATTGTGACCGATTTCTTAGTCAAAAATTTCGATAATATTTTAGATTATAATTTTACTGCCAAAGTTGAACAAGATTTTGATGAAATTGCCGAAGGAAATATCCAATGGGCAAAAATGATGCAAGATTTTTACGACAAGTTTCATCCTACGGTAAAAGATGTTGAAGCGAATGCCGATAGAGAATCGGGCGAAAGAATTTTGGGAATAGATCCAAAATCAGGAAAACCAGTATCGGTTCGTTTGGGTAAATTTGGACCCATGGCTCAAATTGGTGCTGCCGATGACGAAGAAAAAACATTTGCCAGTTTATTGAAAGAACAAAATATTGGAAATATTACTTTAGAAGAAGTATTGAATTTATTTTTGCTTCCGAAAAATTTGGGAACCTACAAAGGAGAAGAAGTTGAGGTTTCAAACGGACGTTATGGTCCCTTTATTCGTTTCGGAACTACATTTGTTTCTTTACCAAAAGGAGAAGAACCATTAAACGTTGATTTGAATAGGGCACAAGAATTAATCGACGAAAAATTACTAGCTGATGCACCAGTTGCAGTTTATAAAGGAGAAGGTGTTCAGAAAGGTACAGGTCGTTTTGGTCCTTTCTTAAAATGGAATGGCATTTTTATTAATGTAAGTACAAAATATAATTTCAATAATTTGTCACAACAAGATATTGAAACAATTATTGAAGATAAATTGCAAAAAAATATCGATAAAGTACTTCATAATTGGGAAGCTGAAGGGATTTTGGTTCAAAAAGCACGTTGGGGAAGATCTGAAATTACAAAAGGAAAAATCAAAATCGAATTAAGCAAAGATGTTGATGCTACAAAATTAACATTAGCAGAAGTTCAAGAAATGATTGCTAAGAAAACACCAGCAAAAAAAGTGCCTGCTAAAAAAGCAACAACCGCTAAAAAACCTGTCGTAAAGAAAGCAGTTACTAAAAAGAAATAAAATATGGCATTCGATTTTCTACAACCATTAGATAATGACTTTCTTGAATTTGTTCAGGGATTATCACCGCAAACCTTAGGTAGAAAAGTCGTTTTTCATACTGATACTGAATTTCCAAATCTCGAAAATGTTTCTATTGCAATAATTGGAGTTTTAGAAAATAGAGGAATAGATGAGGTTAATAAAGAGATTGATTTATGTCACATCAGAAAAGAATTTTATAGTTTGTTTCCTGGAAATTGGCAAATGCAAATTGTAGATTTAGGTGATATTGTGTCTGGTGAATCATTAGAGGATACCTATTATGTTTTAAAAACTGCAGTAGCAGAATTAATTAAAAGCAAAATTGTCCCTATAGTAATTGGAGGTTCACAAGATCTAACATACGCCATGTATCGTGCTTACGATAAATTAGACCAAATGGTCAATGTGGTTACTATAGACAGCAAATTCGATTTTGCAAGAGAAAAAAGCTTAGAAGCACATTCGTATTTAACAAAAATGATTGTCGATGAGCCCAATAACTTGTTTAATTATAGCAATATTGGTTTTCAAACCTATTTTAATTCGCAAGAAGAAATAGATTTGATAGAGAAATTATATTTCGATGCATATCGTTTAGGAGAAGTTTGCAATAATTCTGCAATTGCAGAGCCTGTTTTTCGTGATGCTGATTTGGTTAGTTTAGATTTTTTATCTATTAAGTCATCAGATTCAGGTAATTTCTCTACATTTGTACCTAACGGATTTTCAGGCAAAGAGATATGTTCATTGTCAAGATATGCTGGAATTAGCGATAAAGTAAGTTCTTTTGGCATCTTTAATCACAATTATTCAAAAGAAGAATCTGTTTTAATTGCCCAAATAATATGGTATTTTGCTGAAGGATTTCATTTTCGTTCTAACGAATATCCTTTCGGATTAAAAGACAATTACATTAAATACATAGTAACACTAGAGGATGAGCTGATTTTTTATAAAAGTAATATTACAGAAAGATGGTGGATTGAGATACCTTTTATGTCTGTATCAAGCAATAAATTAAAAAAATCGACGTTACTACCTTGCACACATCAAGATTATTTAGCATCTTGCGCTGGAGAAGTTCCAGAAAGATGGTGGAAAGCGCAGCGAAAAAATATTATTTAACAGATATTAACACAATAAAATAAGCGAAAATTTACTTTTTTTATTTTTTTTAAGGTTTTTTTAATAAAAAAATTGTTTTTTTGAAAATAAATAAATAGGTTTACGCCCTTAAAAGTTATGAATACATACTTAACCCAAATTTATATGAAGAAGTTCATTTTATTAACAGTGCTGGTTTCATTTTTGTACAGCTGTGGATCGAAAGACAATGGTCAATTGGTAGGAGTGAAAGGTAAAGCTTGGCATCCTGAAAAGCCATTTGGTATGACATTAGTGCCTGGAGGTGCTTTTATTATGGGTAAATCAGATGATGATTTAGCTAATGTGCAAGATGCGCCAACTAAAACTGTAACCGTTCGTTCATTTTATATGGATGAAACAGAAATCACAAATAGTGAGTACAGACAGTACGTTTACTGGGTAAGAGATTCAATTGTTAGAACTCGTTTAGCTATCTTGGCTGATGAATTAGGTGAGAAAAGTGATCCTAAATCTTCTAAAAAAGGTGGTAGTATTGCAGATTATGCATTTGTTGATGCAGACACTACAAACATGAGTGTATATGATAAGTATATGTATGACAATTATTACAGTATTGGTTCAGGAGATGATCCTTATGCTGGAAGAAAAATAAATAATAAAGTTGCTTTGAAATGGGATACTAGACAGTTTCCTGATGAAAAGTATGCTGAAGTGATGGATTCAATGTATATTCCTGATGAGGAAGCATACAATGGATTGAGAACAATGGATGTAAGTAAATTAAAATTCCGTTATTCATGGATGGATATTCAAGCTGCTGCAAGAGCAAAAACAGGTAAGCGTAAAGAATTTATTCGTAAAGAACAAGTTCCTGTTTACCCTGACACAACAGTTTGGATTAAAGATTTTGCATACTCTTACAATGAGCCAATGCATAATGATTATTTCTGGCACCAAGCTTATGGAGAATATCCAGTAGTTGGAGTTAGTTGGAAACAAGCAAAAGCATTTTGTGCTTGGAGAACATTGTTTCACAATGCAGACAAGAAAAAACACCACCAACAATTTGTTAATACGTATAGGCTTCCTACTGAAGCAGAATGGGAGTATGCAGCGCGTGGAGGAATTGAGTCAGGAACTTACCCTTGGGGTGGTCCTTACGCTAGAAATGATAGAGGTTGTTATTTAGCTAATTTTAAACCAGTTCGTGGTGACTATGCAGCTGATCAAGCTTTGTATACTGTAGAAGCTCAATCATATGAGCCAAATGATTACAATTTGTATAACATGTCAGGTAATGTTGCTGAATGGACTGATTCGTCTTATGATCCAGCTGCTTATGAATATGTTTCAACAATGAATCCTAATGTAAACGATCTAAAAAACATGCGTAAAGTAACACGTGGAGGTTCTTGGAAAGATGTTGCTTATTATTTACAAGTAAGTACTCGTGATTTCGAATATGCAGATTCAGCAAGAAGTTACATTGGTTTCCGTACTCTTCAAGATTATATGGGTACTGATGCAACAGGTAACTCAGGAAAGTAAATTTAACCAAACTTTATATTTTAACTTAACTAAATTTTTTTATTATGGCATTATTAAGCAAAAAAGCAATGAATTTCGCTTACGGTATGGGAGCTGCAGTTGTAATTATTGGAGCATTATTCAAAATCACTCACTTCGAATTAGGACCTTTAACGGGTACTGTAATGCTATCGGTTGGATTATTAACAGAAGCTTTAATTTTTGCATTGTCAGCTTTTGAACCAGTTGAGCATGATTTGGATTGGTCATTAGTGTATCCTGAATTAGCAGGTGGTGAGGCTAGTGCTAAAAAAGAGAAAAAAGAAGATCCTCAAGGATTGTTATCTCAAAAATTAGACGCTATGTTGAAAGAAGCTAAAATTGACGGTGAATTAATGTCAAGTTTAGGAAATAGCATCAAAAACTTTGAAGGAGCTGCAAAAGCAATTTCTCCAACAGTTGAATCTATGACTTCTCAAAAGAAATATTCTGAAGAAATGTCTATGGCAGCTGCACAAATGGAATCATTAAACAGTCTTTATAAAGTACAATTAGAAAGCGCAACTCGTAATGCTCAAGCAAACAGCGAAATTGCCGATAACGCTTCAAAATTAAAAGAACAAATGCAGTCTATGACTTCAAATATTGCTTCATTGAACAATGTTTATGGTGGAATGCTTTCTGCAATGAGTAACAAAGGATAATTAGTTTTTAACTAAATTTATTTACTAACGAAACTAATTTAAAATAAAATGGCAGGAGGAAAATTAACCCCTAGACAGAAGATGATTAACCTGATGTATCTGGTTTTCATCGCGATGTTAGCAATGAATATGTCCAAAGAAGTATTATCTGCTTTTGGATTAATGAATGAAAAATTTGAAGGAGCTAATGCATCAGCAAAAGCAACTAATGAACAAATGATGTTGTCATTAGACACTAAAGCTGCAGAAGCTAAAGGTGAATTCACTGTTGCTGCTTCAACTGCTCACAAAGCTGAAGCTGCATCTAAAAAATTCTATTCTTTTGTTGAAACTTTGAAAGCTGAAGTTTTAACAGGTGTTGAGCCAGAAGAAGGAAAGTTGCCATACGAGTCTATGGATAAAGCTGATAATTTAGATAACAGCTGGTTTAATGGTGATAGCTATGCTCCAAGAGGTAACGAAGTAATTAAAGCAATTGAGACATATAAGTCTGAAATGAAAGCGGCTTTAGGTAATGAGAAAAAATATTCAGCTATCTTAAATGAAGTTACAAAAAAATTCGATTTATCGGAAGTTGTTAATAAAGAAGGTATCAAAATTAAATATTTAGATTATCACTTTAAAGGTTTTCCTGCAATTGCATCTTTAGCTAAGTTAAGTGCTTGGCAAAATGACGCTAAAAAAGCGGAATCAGATGTAATCAGTGCTGCATTAGGAAAAGCTGCAGTTCAAGCTGCATCTTATAGTAACTATCAAGCAATTGTGGTTTTAGAGAAAAATGCTTATTTCCAAGGGGAGAATGTAAAAGGTAAAGTTGTATTAGGTCGTTATGATGAAAATACAAAACCAACTTCATTTCAAGGTCCTGGTAGATTAGAAAATGGTCAAGCTGTAATCTCTTTAACTGCTGGTAGCGTTGGTGAGCAAACGATTAATGGTCAATTTACTTTCTTAGAAGATGGTAAATCTATTCCTCTTAAATTCGCCGGTAATTACGTTGTTGTACCTCGTCCTAATTCTGCTACAATATCAGCAGATAAAATGAATGTTGTGTATCGTGGTGTTCCTAACCCAATGACAATTTCATTTGCTGGTGTTGCTAACAATAAAGTAAAAGCTTCTGCTGCTGGTATGTCTGGTAGCGATGGTAAATACGTTTTAAGAGCTGGTTCTGGTACTTCTGTAATGATTAATGTTTCTGCGACTTTACCTGATGGAAAAGTTGTTTCTGACAAAAAAGAATTCCGTATCAAAGGTTTACCTGCTCCTACAGGAAAAATTCGTGGAGAAATTGCTGCAAAAGGACAGAAAGGTAATTTAGAGACTTGTACTGTATCTGCTGTTATGGAAGATTTCGATTTCCCTGTTACAGTAAATGTTACACAATTTAATCTTAAAGTACCTGGTCAACCTACAATTGTGGTTTCTGGAAACAAAATGGATGGTAGAGCAAGATCTGCAATTCAAAAAGCAACTAGAGGTGATTTAGTTGTTATCTCTGAAATTAAAGCTAGCTTCACAGGAATTGACCAAGTTGCAAAAAGAGTTTCAACTTGTACTTTTGAAGTACAATAATAGTTTGAGAATTTCGTTTTAGTTCTATAAACTTTACAATTATAAAATTATGAATTGGAGAAATTTAGTAGTAGTTATTATTTTTATTGCAGGAAGTTCAACTTCTTTTGCACAATCTAATTTGTTGAATGCCAAAAAACCAACTGAAATAGGTTTGAAATCGGCAGCACAACAACTAAAAGATAATGACAAGCCATTAGAATACGGTTATGTAGATGATCGTGATATTTTAATGTCTAAAAAAACATGGGAAATAATTGACCTTGATGAAAGAATCAATTTTCCTTTGTATTATCCTATAGATACAGCAGGTGTTGGTAACGAGCGTCGTTCATTATATGATGTACTTGTAAAAGGTATCAAGTCTGGTAAAATAACAGAAGTGTATTCTGATAGTTATTTTAGAGAGAAGAAAACATTAAAAGATATTAATGCTTCTTTGACAAAAACAGATACTAGTGATGCTGGTAGAGAGCAAATGAATGAAGATCCAGATGCTTTTAGAAACAGAATCGTTCAAAAACCTGAAGTTATTCAGGTTAAAAAGGGCAAAAAAATGGTAAATCAGAAAACAGGTAAAATGATTACTGATACTATTAAAGCTTCTAGAACAATATCTGAAGAGTATGTTGTTAGAACAGATTTAGCTTCTATCGACGTATCTGACTATAGAGTTGTAGGATTATGGTATTTTGACAAACGTCAGTCAGATTTACGTTACAGAATCTTAGGAATCTGTCCTGTTATTCCTGATGTGTATACCATGGACAAAGAAGAAAAAGAATATGTTGATTTGTTTTGGATTTTTTATCCAGGAGCTCGTGAAATTTTACATGAGTGGAAAGCATTCAACGATAAGAATTCTTCTATGCCTATTACTTTCGACCACTTGTTAAATTCACGTCGTTTCAATGCGCTTACTTACAAAGAAGAAAACGTATATAACGATAGAGAAATTGCTGATTACATGAAGGACAACTCATTAATGCAATTACTAGAATCTGAAAGAGTAAAAGAAAAAGTTCGTAACTTCGAGCAAGATATGTGGAATTACTAATATAAATTTCTCCAATTTCATATAAGAACTCCTCCGTTATAACGGAGGAGTTTTTTATTTGTTTAAATTTGCATTATGATAGATTACTTAATTGTTGGCTCTGGTATTGCTGGTATTTCTTTTGCAGAAATTGCTTTGCAAAATAATAAGTCTATTCTAGTTTTTGACAATGACTCACAAAATTCTTCTAAAATTGCTGGCGGAATATACAATCCAGTAATTCTCAAACGGTTTAGTGAAGTATGGAATGCAAAACAACAAATTGATTTTCTCAATTTTTTTTACCCTCAAATTGAGAGGCGTTTAGATATTAAAATTGATTATAAAACTCCAGTTTTAAGAAAATTCTTCTCTGTCGAAGAACAAAATAATTGGTTTGTTGCTTCTGATAAGCCTAATTTGACTCCATTTTTATCCACAAAAATACTCAATAAGAATTATTCAGGAATTAATGCGCCTTTTGGTTTTGGTGAAGTAATGAGTACGGGTTACGTCGACACAAACTCTTTGTTGCAATCCTATCAACACTATTTAATGGAAAATGTTTTATTAATAAAATCTAAATTTGATTACGATCAAATAGAAATTAAAGAAAATTGCATTCTTTACAACCAAATAAATGCAAAGCATATCATTTTTGCAGAAGGTTTCGGTTTGCATTCTAATCCTTATTTTAATCATTTGCCACTTGATGGCACAAAAGGAGAGCTTTTTATCATCAAAGCAGCAAATCTCAATCTAGATTGTATTCTAAACTCAAGCGTTTTTATTTTGCCTATAGGAAATGATTTATTCAAAGTTGGAGCGACTTACAATTGGAAAGACAAAACAAACGCAACCACAGAAGAAGGAAAACAAGAACTGTTAGACAGAATACATGAACTTCTAGACTGCGATTTCGAGATTATCGAGCATTTTGCAGGCGTTCGTCCCACGGTTCGAGATCGTCGCCCGTTAGTGGGTTCTCACCACGAGCACAAAAACATGTATATTCTCAACGGATTAGGGACTCGAGGCGTTATGCTTGGACCATCGTTAGCAAAGGCACTATTTGAAACTATCGAAAACAATATCCCGCTCGATACAGAAATAGATATCAAACGTTTTAATAAAAGGAAATAGGAGCACAATTTCTGGCTCCTATTCTATCATATTCCCACGTTATTGCAATCCACTTCCAAAAGCGTGGAATTTCCATGCCATCGGGGCTAAGAGCTCAAATTGTAGGCATTCTTTAAATTTTTGTTTTCCAATCTTTATCAAAATGGATAAAAATATTAATCCAAATATTTCTAGATAAGCGCATAATGATTGGCATAAACAACAAAAGAGTTAAACCAATAGATAGGAATGATGTTTTTAAATCACTTTTAAAAAATACATAACTTATAATAAAAGCAGCAACACTAAAAGCAATTCCTAATTCATAACTCACATACATAGCGCCAAAAAAGAACGAAGGTTCTATCTTATAGTGTGTACCGCAATGACTACAAGTATCATGCATTTTAAAAATCGAAAATATATGATAAGGATTCTTATCTAAATACATACTTTCTTCATGACATTTAGGACAACTCCCTGTTAGAATACTATTTAATTTGGATCCTTTATTTAACATTTTTACTAATTTAAGTACAAATATAAACTTTAAAAAAGGGTGTTATTGTAATATTTGTCACATGATGCATTTAAATTTACTTCTAAATACATTATTTTACTTTATTCTTCCAATCTTTATCAAAATGAATAAAAATATTAATCCAAATATTTCTAGAAACACGCATAATAATTGGCATTAATGCAATAAGCGAAATAATAATTGAGATAAACGAAGTCTTCAAATTTGTTTTAAACTGATAGTGAGAAACCAAAAAAGCGATAATTCCAATCCCAACACTAACGCCATAACTCACAAACATAGCGCCAAAGAAAAACGAAGGTTCAATTTTATATTTCTGACCACAATGGGAACATTTCTCGTGCATATCAAAAACTTTAGTCAAAATATAACTATTTTTTACCTTATACATACTTTCTTCCTGACATTTAGGACAACAACCCGTTAAAATTCCATATAATTTTGATCCTTTACCAAACATTTCGCTAAATTTTATGTAAAGGTAAAATAAGTATAGTACTTTTGCACCATATTAGAAAAAAAGCATGTTAAACATACATAATTTGTCGGTTTCCTTTGGAGGAACATATTTATTCGAAGAAGTAACTTTTAGAATGGGAGCTGGCGATAGAGTAGGACTTGTCGGGAAAAATGGAGCAGGGAAATCTACGATGCTAAAAATATTAGCAGGCGATTTTAAACCAGATTCAGGACAAATAGCGACTGAAAAAGAAGTTCGTATCGGATTTCTACGCCAAGATATCGATTTTGAACAAGGAAGAACAGTTTTGGAAGAAGCATATCAAGCATTTACGGATATTAAAGCAGTCGAAAAAAAGCTTGAAGAAATAAATCATCAGCTAGTTACTCGTACTGATTACGAAAGCGAAGAATATTCCCAAATCATTGAGGATTTATCAGATTACACACATCGATTCGAATTACTAGGTGGTTATAACTATGTTGGAGATACTGAGAAAATACTTTTAGGTTTAGGTTTCAAAAGAGATGTTTTTAATAATCAAACGGAAACTTTTTCTGGTGGATGGCGTATGCGTATCGAATTAGCAAAATTATTGCTTCAAGCGAATGATATTTTGCTTCTCGATGAGCCAACCAATCACTTGGATATAGAAAGTATTATTTGGTTAGAAAGTTTCTTGCGTAATTATCCAGGAGTTGTAGTAATCGTTTCGCACGATAAAATGTTTTTGGATAATGTAACGAATCGAACTATCGAAATCTCATTAGGAAAAGCTTACGATTTCAATAAACCCTATTCAGAATATTTAGAGTTGCGTCATGAAATTCGTGAAAAACAATTGGCGACTCAAAAAAATCAAGCTAAAAAAATTGAAGAAACTGAAAAACTAATCGAGAAATTCCGTGCTAAAGCTTCAAAAGCATCGATGGCACAATCATTAATAAAAAAACTAGATAAGGTAGAACGAATTGAAGTCGATGAAGATGATAATTCGGTCATGAATATTTCCTTTCCAGTAAGTAAAGTGCCAGGAAAAGTAGTAATTGAAGCCGAAGATGTCACTAAAGCTTATGGCGACAAAGTAATTCTTAAAGATATTTCATTGTTAGTTGAGCGTGGAAGTAAAATTGCTTTTGTGGGTCAAAATGGTCAAGGAAAATCAACTTTTATCAAAGCAATTGTAAACGAATTCAAATACGATGGCGTTATCAAAATGGGGCATAATGTGCAAATAGGTTATTTTGCTCAAAATCAAGCGGAATATCTAGATGGCGAAATCACTTTGCTAAGAACTATGGAAGATGCTGCAACCGACACTAATCGTTCGAAAGTTCGTGATATGTTAGGATCGTTTCTTTTTCGTGGTGACGATGTAGAGAAAAAGGTAAAAGTTTTGTCAGGAGGCGAACGAAATCGTTTAGCATTGTGTAAATTATTGTTGCAACCTATCAATGTTTTATTAATGGATGAGCCAACGAATCACTTAGATATCAAATCTAAAAACGTTTTGAAAGCTGCTTTGCAAAAGTTCGAAGGAACTTTGCTTTTGGTTTCTCACGATAGAGATTTCTTGCAAGGAATGTCAAATTTAGTTTACGAATTCAAAGATCAAAAAATAAAAGAGTATTTGGGTGATATAAATTATTTCTTAGAACAACGCAACTTGGAAAATATGCGTGAAGTCGAGAAAAAAGACATCGAAAAGAAAGAAGCACCTACAACAAATGCAAAAGCATCATACGAAGACCAGAAGAAAAATAAATCGCTTCAAAATCGTTTGAGCAAAATAGAAAGTCAGATAAAAGAATTAGAAAGAGATATTCAACAAGATGACAAAGCATTAGCTTCAAATTATGACAAACATCTTGAAGATGCTAAGTTTTTTGTGGCCTACAACAAGAAAAAATCTGACTTAGATAAATTACTAGAAGATTGGGAAATTGTTCAAGGAGAAATTGATTCTTTGTAACTAATCCAGTTTTTAGTAAGCAGTTTTTTAATTCTGTTTACTTTTTTATAAATAAAAAATATAGCCTTTTAAACCAAACTAAAAAGTGTCCAACTTTTTATTTTGGTTTAAAAGGCTATTTCTATAATTTTAAATAATTATAAAAACTTACTGCAACATTATTTTCAACTCTTCAAAAGAAAGCTTTTGTTGTTCGCCAGAAACTAAATTCTTTACTGAAAAAAGATTGTTTTTCATCTCATCATCACCAACAATTACTGCTAATTGAATGCCACGTTTATCAGCATACTGAAATTGTTTGGCAATTTTAACATTGTCAGGATATAATTCTACTTTACTACCTGATTTTCGCAATTCAGTGATGGCTTTCATGGCATATTTAGTTTCTTCTTGCCCAAAGTTTAAGAAAATAGCTTTAGAAGTTGTACTTACCGTTTCTGGAAACAAGCCCAATTCTTCGATAACTAAATAAATTCTATCTAATCCGAAAGAAATCCCTACACCACTCATGTTTTTTAAACCAAAAATACCTGTTAAATCATCGTAACGACCTCCACCACCTATAGATCCCATTGAGACAGCCTTTGGCGGAGCTACTTCAAAAATTGCACCTGTATAATAATTAAGTCCTCGAGCTAAGGTTACGTCTAAATCTAAAATAGCGGAGCTTAATCCTAAATCAGTTACGTTATCGCAAATAAACAGTAATTCTTCAACGCCTTTCATACCTTCGGTAGAATCAGCAAGTAAAACAGATAATTTCGTTATTTTTTCAGAAATAGAACCTGTAAAATTGAATAATGGTTGCACTTTTTCGATAGCAGTTTCAGAAATTCCTTTTTCGATCATTTCTTTTTTTACGCCATCTTCGCCTATTTTATCGAGTTTGTCTAAGGCAACCGTAAAATCTATTAATTTATCCGATGCGCCAATCACTTCAGCAATTCCGGACAATATTTTTCGATTATTGATTTTGATAGTTACACCATTTAAACCTAAATCGGTAAAAACCGAATCATACAATTGTACCAATTCTACTTCTTGCCACAATGAGGTCGAACCCACAACATCGGCATCACATTGATAAAATTCTCTAAATCGCCCTTTTTGCGGACGATCTGCTCGCCAAACAGGTTGTATTTGATATCGTTTAAAAGGGAATTCGATTTCGTTTTGGTGTTGTACTACATAACGTGCAAAAGGAACAGTTAAGTCGTAACGAAGTGCTTTTTCGGAGATAGTTGAAGTTAGTTTATTACTGTCTTTTTCTTGCAAATGTTGCTCATTGGCTTTTGCCAAATAATCCCCAGAGTTCAATATCTTAAAAATCAAACGATCACCTTCTTCACCATATTTTCCCATTAGTGTATCGGAATTTTCGAACGAAGGTGTTTCAATAGGTTGAAAACCAAATTTCTCGAAATGAGTTCTCATTTTCTGAATAATATATTGGCGTTTTGCTACTTCTGTAGGCGAAAAATCACGAGTTCCTTTTGGTATGCTTGGTTTCATTTTGTTGTGTATGGTTATTTGTGTATTCGGTTATTCGATTGCAGAAGGTTTTAAAAATTGCTTTTTAGCCCTGATGGAAGCGAAAATCCTGTTTCGTTTTTTGGGACGAAACAGATTGCAGCGACAGCAGGAAAATGAATTACAAAAATTCCAAAGCCATTCGCTCCTAAAACTTTTACAAATATCTTGTTTTTTAAGCTATTTATAAAATTTTAAATAGAAACTTGTAACAAAATCTGTAATTTCGTGTCAAATAAGTATTATGCTAGGATTATTTAAAGAAAATGTAAAAATTGCTTTGGGTTCTATTAGGACACAATTGCTTCGCACCGTCTTGACAGTGCTTATTATTGCTATAGGAATTACAGCTTTGGTAGGGATTCTGACAGTAGTTTCTGCTTTAGAAAACACTTTGTCTAGCAATTTTGCATCGATGGGTTCTAATACTTTCACCATAAATCAGTACGATAATTTGACTAGAACTGATGGTGGTAACGAAAGAAAGATAATAAATCCTACCATTACATATCCTGAAGCAAAAGGATTCAAAGAAGATTTCAAATATCCGTTCACCAATACTTCTATCTCATTTACGGCTACTTCAACCGCCGAAGTAAAATACGAAGAAGATAAAACAGATCCTGAAGTTTCGGTTTTAGGTGTTGACGAATATTTTATGCCAAACTCAGGACTTGAAGTGGTAAAAGGACGAAATTTCACTGATTTTGATATTGCAAATAATAATTATGTTTGTGTGTTAGGTTCTGATTTTGAAAAAAAACTGTTGAAAGATTTAAATCCAATTGATAAAATAATTTCTATTCGTGGCGCTAAATTTAAAGTCATTGGTGTTCTAGAAGAAAAAGGTTCAACTTTTGGAAATAGTCAAGATTTGCGAGTTATGATTCCTATACAAGTGGCGCGAACTTTATTTACTACTCCTAATATAAATTATACGACTAGTGTCATGGTCGAAAAAAAGGAATTGTTAAGTAATGCAGTCGATAATGCCATGATTACCATGCGCAAAGTTAGAAAATTGAGCCCGATTGAAGATGCTAATTTTAGTATTTCTAGAAGTGATGATTTGATTAACAAAATACTTGGCATTACACAATATTTGGGTTGGTCAGCTTGGCTAATCGGGATTATTACCGTTTTTGGATCATCTATAGCATTAATGAATATCATGTTGGTTTCTGTAACCGAAAGAACTCGAGAAATTGGAGTTAGAAAAGCATTGGGTGCTAAGAAAAGTACCATTGCAATTCAGTTTTTTATGGAAACCTTAGTAATTGGACAATTAGGTGGATTATTGGGTATTATTTTCGGAATACTAGTAGGTTATGCGTTTGCAGCTTTAATGGAGTTTGAATTTGTAATTCCTTGGTTAGCTATTATTTCTGCTTTTATTGTAAGTTTTATTGTGGCCGTTGTTTCAGGTTCTTATCCTGCCGTAAAAGCCGCAAAACTAGATCCTATTGAAGCATTGCGTTACGAGTAAAAAAGTCAAATATCATAAAGTCTTAAAGTCGAAAGTAATTTGATAACATTTTTAGACTTTAAGAACACATAGTTTGTCATTCTGAGGAACGATGAATCTCATTAACTTATTATGTGAGATTCTTCGATCCTCAGAATGAAAATTGTACTTATAATTTATTATAGATTTTGATTGGACATTTGACTTTATGACTTTAAGACACATCGAATCATTCTGTCATTTCCGTAAATATCTTTTTTGAGTTCTATGTTCTTGAAGTTATACTTTTCTAATAATTCAACCATTTCTTTTCCAAGATATTGATTGATTTCAAAATATAATTGACCGTTTTCTGAAAGATTTTTTGTAGCTAATTCTGCAATTTTTCGATAAAAAAGTAAAGCGTCATTATCTTCAACAAAAAGAGCCAAATGTGGTTCGTATTCCAGTACATTTTTATGAATTTCCTTCTTTTCTAAATTTCGAACATATGGCGGATTAGAAACAATTATATCGAATGTATTCAATAAATCTTCGGTTTCAAGAATATTTTTCTCAATAAAAGTTATGGTTACATTATTACGTTCTGCATTTTTTTTAGCTGTAGCCAAAGCTTTCTCAGAAACATCAATAGCATGAACATTCGCATTTGGAAGGTTTTTTGCTAACGAAATTGCTATGCAACCACTACCAGTACCAATATCAAGAATTTTGATTTGATTCGTTGATTCGTTGATTCGGTTATTTGATAAAATCCAATCGACTAATTCTTCGGTTTCTGGACGAGGGATAAGTGTATTCTCATTTACATAAAAAGGTAAGCTAAAAAATTCTGTTT
>NZ_JAYSSZ010000033.1:0-5731 GCF_043720215.1 Flavobacterium sp.
GTTCAAGCCATAACCGATTGTAAGATGATTGTTTTTTCGAAAAAAGATTGGCAAGAACTGCTCAATACAATTGTGGGCTTTGATACCATTGTATATAAAATTATTTCAAAAGCATTACTTCAAAAAATAGAAAGAAGAAGTTCTATAGTTTCAGAAGATGGAACTACACGATACTTGGCTTTTTTAGAAACCTATCCCAATCTTGCAAATCGTATTCCGCTTTCCTATTTAGCTTCTTATTTAGGTATGACACAATCTTCATTAAGCAGAATTAGAAAAAATATTCGATAATTTGCTTTTTGCCAAATGGCAAATGATTTCATTTTTAATCGATGCAACTTTGCAGTATTAATTTAAAAAAAATAAAAATGAAAACCGTATCAATTACAGGAGCAAACAGAAGCATTGGTTTAGAAACCGCTAAACAGCTTTCAAAAAAAGGATTATTTGTCTATTTAGGAACTCGTGACCTTCAAAAAGGTGAAACAGTTGTAAAAGAATTAAACGAAAATGGATACGAAAACATCAAAGCTATTCAAATTGATGTTACTAATCTCGATAGCATTGTAGCTGCCAAAAACACAATTGAAAGTGAGCAAGGCAAATTGGACATTTTGATAAACAACGCAGGAATTAGCGGAGGTTTTCCACAATCAGCAATCGATACTGATATCACTATTTTTAAAGAAGTCTATGATATTAATGTGTTTGGGCTAATTCAAGTAACTCAAATTTTTATGGATTTATTAAAAAAATCTGCCCAACCACGAATTACCAATTTAACTTCTGGTTTAGGTTCGCTGACATTACATAATGATCCAACTTGGCAATATTATGACATAAAAGCAGCTATTTACAATTCATCAAAAGCCGCACTAAATATGTATACCATCACTTTGGCTTATGAATTGCGAGAGACTAATTTCAAAGTCAATGTTATTGATCCCGGTTTTACAGCAACAGATTTTAATCATCATACCGGAACAGGAACGGTTGAAAATGCGGCAAGTTTTGTTATAAAACATACTGTAACTGATGATAAAGCGCCAACAGGTAAATATTTTAGCAACGATATAAAAGATGGAACTGAAATAAGTCCTTGGTAAAATAAAAACCCATTTTGGATACAACTAACTTCATTTTGGTAACTTTAAAATTTTACATACGCCGCACCTTTGTATTTCACAAATAACAATAAAAATGAAATACAAAATTTTAGGAAACACAGGATTAAAAGTATCGGCACTTTGTTTGGGTACAATGAATTATGGCGGAAAAGGGTTTTTTGGTTATATGGGAAATTTAGACCAAAACGAAGTCGACGAACAAATAAAAACCGTAACCGAAGCTGGTGTAAATTTTATCGATACAGCCAATATTTATTCCGAAGGATTGTCAGAGGAAATGATTGGGCAAGCCATAAAAAATTTATCTCTCAATAGAGAAGATTTAGTTTTAGCAACAAAGGTTCGTGGTGCTGTTGGAAAAGGACAAAATAATTTAGGACTTTCTCGCAAACACATTATTCAAGAAGTGGAAGGAAGTTTAAAACGATTGAAATCAGATTACATCGATTTATATCAAATACATACTTCCGATCCGTTAACGCCAATCGAAGAAACTATTCGTGTTTTAGACGATTTAGTCCAAAGTGGAAAAATTCGTTATTTCGGAGCAAGTAATGTTTCGGCTTGGCATTTAATGAAAGGCTTGGCCTATTCAGATTACAATGACAGAAATAGATTTGCATCATTACAAGCCAATTATTCATTAGATACTCGAGATATTGAAAGAGAAATAATTCCTTTATTAACCGATCAAAAAGTAGGTTTAATGGTTTGGAGTCCTTTAAGTGGCGGTCTACTTTCTGGTAAATACAACCGAGATTTACAAGGTGCGAAAGGTAGATTGAATGATTTTCCTTTTCCACCATTCAACGAAGAACGGGCTTACGATATTTTGGATGTTTTGTATCCAATGGCAGAGCAAAAAAGCGCATCTGTGGCACAATTGGCTTTAGCCTGGTTAATGCATCAAAATGCAGTTTCGAGCGTGATTATTGGAGCAACTAAACTACATCAATTGCAAGACAATTTAAAAGCGGTTGATGTTATTTTTACTTCCGATGAGTTAAAGAAATTAGATGAAATCAGTAAATTAGCACCTCAATATCCTGGCAACGTAATCGAAATAATGACTTCTGACAGAAGCGCAGGATTAAATTTTTTGCAAGGCGATATTTAAAACAGTCAAAATAAAAAGAGAAATTTCATCGTTTCTCTTTTTGTTTTTTAGAACTTTACAAAATGGAAAAAGAAGCAATAAATATAAAAACAATCAATTCTGTTTCTGAATTGCATCGTTTGTTGTCTTTGCCTAAACCTTCGCATCCTTTGATAACTTTAATAAATCACAGCGATGTTTCAACAATATCCGATGAAAACAAGGAACGGTTACTTTTAAATTTCTACAATATTTCAATCAAAAGAAGTTTTCAAGGACAAATGAAATATGGTAAAAATTATTATGATTTTGACGAAGGTACAATGTCATTTGTTGCGCCAAATCAAATTATTGCCATTGATGAAGATGATGACAGAAACAAAGAGGGTTGGTCATTGTTATTTCATCCTGATTTAATTCGGAATTATCCTTTGGGGAAAACTATAAAAAACTACGGTTTCTTTGCTTACGAAGTAAACGAAGCTTTGCATCTTTCAGAAGAAGAAGAAAAATTAGTTGAAGGTTTAGTTCAAAATATCGAAAAAGAATACCAATCAAGAGTTGATACTTTTAGTCAAGATGTAATGGTTTCCAATCTCGAATTGCTATTAAATTATTGCAATCGATTTTATAACCGACAATTTACAACTCGAAAAATGGCAAATAACGATTTGCTCTCTAAATTCGAAAATTTATTATCTAATTTCTTTGAAGATAATTCAAAAATGGGCTTGCCAACAGTTACTAATCTAGCAGTACAATTGAACCTGTCTCTAAGTTATTTAAGCGATATGTTGCGAACAGTTACGGGACAAAACACCCAACAACACATTCATAATAAACTAATTGAAAAAGCAAAAGACATTTTAACAACCACTAATTTTTCAATCAGTGAAATTGCCTTCGAGTTAGGTTTTGAATATCCACAATCGTTTAGTAAATTATTTAAAGCTAAAAGTGGAGTTTCTCCTCTGGAGTATAGAAAATCGTTTAACTAATTAGCCACAATGGAAGTTAAAACAGTAGATCTTAAAGAATATATCAATTTGAATTTGATTCAGTTATTAAATATATTTGAGAAGTTCAGGTTAAATACAACTCAAAAACTATAATCGATAGTTGAAGAGAACAATAAATTTTAAATAAAAAAATCAATGTCAATAAGTAAAGAATCAGAATTAATTGGAATGAAAAAGGTAAGTGAAGCTGTGGCTTATACTTTAAAAGAAATGAGAAACTTTGCAAAACCAGGAATGACTACAATGGAGTTAGACAATTTTGGTGGCAAAATTTTAAATGATTTTGGAGCCAAATCTGCACCTTATGTTACTTATGGTTTTCCTGGTTGGACTTGCATAAGTGTAAATAATGAATTTTGTCACGGCATACCATCTGACAAAAAAATTCTTAATGAAGGAGATTTAATTAATATTGACGTTTCAGCAGAACTAGACGGGTTTTGGTCGGACAATGGAGGTTCTTTTGTTCTTGGGACAGATATAAACAAACACCAAAAACTTATTGAGGCTTCAAAGGAAATTTTATATAAGGCAATTCATAATATAAAAGGAGGAGTTCGTATCTCCGATATTGGTTATTTAATTGAGACAGAAGCAAAAAAAAGAGGTTTTAAAGTAATAAAAAATCTAACTGGTCACGGTATAGGACGAAGCCTTCACGAAGAGCCAAGCGAAATAGCTAATTTTAGAGATAGATATAATCTTACAAGGTTTAAGAAAAATTCAGTAGTTGCTATTGAGACATTTATTTCTACAACTTCCACTTATGCCGAAACATTAAAGGATGATTGGACGATGGTAGGAAATAAAGGCGGTTATATGGCACAGCACGAACATACAATCATAGTTACTGATGGAAAACCAATTGTGCTTGCAGAAATGAATGAGATATGGAATTAAAATTTCAAAAAGATTTTAACAACTCATTTTTTTAATCCTCTTTTATCTTCTCTCGATGTTGTTTTCCCCAAGCTGCCATTGAATCTACAATTTCTTTTGCAGTATAACAATACGGACTAATTTTATATTCCACCGTTATTGGCGATGTATCATAAACAGTTCTTACCACCATTTTATTTACTTCAAGCTCCTTTAACTCTTTTGAAAGAACACGATTTGTGATTTTTGGAATAAATGCTTTGATGTCTGTAAACCTACTATTTCCTTGTTTTATGGCTATAATAATAGGCAATCTCCATTTACCACCAAATACATACAAAGTGTCTTGAACATACATAATCATATTCTTTGTTATTTTTTCGTTTTCGCTTGTCATATTATTTATTATTGGTATCCTTTAGTATATCGGTATCAAATGTATACTTATTAATTGATAATTTTGCATTGTAACAAATTTTAAATAAAAAATTATGCAAAAAAGAAAATTAAGAGATTTAGAAGTATCAGCAATCGGCTATGGTGCGATGGGTTTGAGTATGGGATATGGTGCTACTCCAGAAAAAGAAGAAGCAATAAAACTAATTCAGAAAGCGTATGATTTGGGTTGTACATTCTTTGATACTGCCGAAATCTATGCAATGGGTGCCAACGAGCAATTGGTTGCAGAGGCGTTAAAAAGTGTTCGAAATAACGTTGTTATTGCTACCAAATTCTTATTTCAAAAAGATTGGGAAGGGAATACAACAGAACGCTTAATGCAAGAATTAAGGGGTCGATTAGAAAATTCTTTAAAAATGCTTGGCACCGATCATATCGATTTATATTACCAACACAGAGTTAATCAAGACATTCCGGTTGAAGATATCGCGTACTGTATGGGCGAATTTATCAAGGAAGGTAAAATATTAGGTTGGGGTCAATCACAAGCAACTGTTGAAGAGATAAGACGAGCGCACACAATAACTCCATTAACAGCTATTCAAAGCGAATTTTCTATTATGGAACGTATGTATGAAAAAGATGTTATTCCGCTATGCGAAGAACTCCGTATTGGTTTTGTTCCATTTTCTCCATTGGCAAGCGGCTTTTTGTCTGGTAAATTAAGTTCAGAAACTAAATTCACAGGAATAGATGCAAGAAGAGTGATTACTCGTTTTGAAAAAGACAACATTATTGCAAATCAACCCTTGTTAGATTTACTACATCAATTTGCAAATGCAAAAGAATCTACACCAGCACAAATTTCTTTAGCGTGGATGCTTCACAAAAAAGATTTTATAGTGCCAATTCCTGGATCAACAAATGCTTCAAGAATTACTGAAAATCTTGGAGCTGCTAATGTACTATTAACAGATGCTGAATATGCAAATATTGAAACTGAATTAAAGAAAATCAAAATTCACGGAAACAGAACCGATGAAGATATGATGAAATTATGGTCACTAAAAGATTAATTTTAATTAGTGACTATTTGAAATTAAGCCTACATAAAAGTAGACTGAACCCAAAAGTTTGGACAAATTTATAATTAATTTTGATAATAATGAGTTCGATATTGTATCGGACTCATTTTGTTTAAATTTGACTTA
>NZ_JAYSSZ010000034.1:0-16611 GCF_043720215.1 Flavobacterium sp.
GCTTCAGATAGTGAAGCCTATAAACTAATGTTCGAAAACGTATCTAACAGATTGCAGAAAGAAAAGTCAGAATTAGATACAATTATCAATAAAGAATTGAAAATTAAAACTAAAAAAACTCAAGATTCTTTAAAGAAATTGTCTAAAATAGCTCGAAAAAACACCATTATTACTAAAGGTTAGTTTCTTTTAGATAAGCCATATAACTATCAACTTTCAGAAACTTATAATCTAGCTGTTTTATTATTTTCTCATTAGAATAAAAATCTTTCGTATGTAAAGCACTTGCTAAATCTTTTGTCAATGTTCTTTTCTTGCCAAAAAATGTTGCAAAAAACCAATCGGTTCGCCAAGCAAAACTAGTGAGTAATTTTCCTGCGTGTAGTTTTGGCTTTTTTACTTGTAGTATTTCGGCAATAGTAAAAACTAGTTCTTGATACGTTTTATTTTCGGAAATTAAAATAAATTTTTCATTTACAATAGTGCTTTGCATCAATAAAAACATACATTTTACTAGATCATTTACGCAAATAAATCCTGTACTCCCTTTAGTATAAAAAGGCAACCCATTTTTTACTTTGGCATAAATTTCTCCACTACCTTCCGTCCAGAAAAGTGGCCCAAGAATAACGCCCGGATTTACAACGACTACATCTAATCCTTCTTGTTGTGCACGCCAAACTTCCATTTCGGCCCCATATTTAGAAATAGCATAATCGTTATGTTGTATTTCAGGATTCCATTCGCATTCTTCTGTAACAATCGTTTCGTGAGGTGCTAAATCGCCTAAAGCAGCAATAGAACTAACGTAACATAGTTTGTTTATTTTAAAATCAATACAAAAACTAGCAATGTTTTGAGTCCCTTCTATGTTTGTTTTTCTAAGGTTTTCTTCCTTTTTTGGATCAAAAGAAATTAAAGCAGCACAATGATATACATAATTAACATCCTGAAAAGCAACTTCAAGAGTTGGAATATCTAAAATATCAGCATGACACCAGTGTATTTTATCAAACAATTCTTGTTTATTATAATATTCGAAAACTGTTTTTACTTTTTGTTTTCCGTTTTCATCTCTATATAATGCTTTCACCTTTTGATCTTGCTCTACTAAATGCAAAACCAAATGCGAACCCACCAATCCTGTTGCTCCTGTAACTAAAATCATTTTATAAAATTACGAATTACAAATTACGCTTTTTTTCGATTAACCGATTAAACAAATGAACATAAAACTTTATCTTTGCCAAAATTGATTTTTAAAATGAAGAATTTAGTTGAAGAATTAAAATGGAGAGGCTTGTTTCACGACATGATGCCTGGAACCGAAGAACAATTAACAAAAGAATCTACTACCGCATATATAGGTTTTGATCCCACTGCCGATTCCTTACACATAGGAAGCATGGTTCAAATCATACTTTTAGTTCATCTTAAAAATTTTGGACACAAACCTATTGCTTTAATAGGAGGTGCGACAGGAATGATTGGCGATCCTTCAGGAAAAAGCGACGAGAGAAATTTGCTCGATGAAGTTACTTTAAATAAAAATGTAGCAGGAATAAAAGCAGTTTTATCTAGTTTTTTAGATTTTAATTCGACCGATGCAAATGCCCCAATTTTAGTAAACAACTACGATTGGATGAAAGATTTTTCGTTTATCGATTTTGCTCGTGATATAGGAAAACGAATCACGGTAAACTATATGATGAGTAAAGATTCTGTCAAAAAACGCTTGGGAGCAGAAGGCGAAGGCATGTCATTTACAGAGTTTACTTACCAACTTATACAAGGTTATGATTTTCAATATTTGTACAAAAACTATAATTGTTTATTACAAATGGGTGGCTCGGATCAATGGGGAAATATTACTACCGGAACCGAATTAGTTCGCAGAATGGGTGGAGACGGTGCAAAAGCATATGCGCTAACTACGCCTTTAATTACAAAAGCTGATGGTTCTAAATTTGGAAAATCTGAAGATGGAAATGTTTGGCTAACTGCCGATAAAACTTCGGTTTACAAATTTTACCAGTTTTGGTTAAATACTTCAGATGAAGATGCTGAGAAATACATCAAAATTTTTACTTTTTTAGATAAAAATACAATTAATACTTTAATAGAAGAACATAAAACCGCAGCACATTTACGTGTTTTGCAACGCAAATTAGCTGAAGAAATCACAATTCTAGTTCATGGTAAAGAAGAATTAGAAAAAGCAATAAAAGCATCAAACATTTTGTTTGGCAATTCTACTTCCGATGATTTGAAAGGATTAGACGCTACAACTTTTCTAGAAATATTTGACGGTGTTCCTCAAGCTGAAATCTCAAAATCTGATATTGAAGCGGGAATAAATATTGTTGATGTGTTAAACGAAAAATCAGGTTTTTTAAAATCTAACGGAGAAGCCCGAAGAGCACTTTCGGCTAATTCTATTTCGGTAAATAAAGAAAAAGTAGCCGAAGAATTTATACTGTCAACGAAAGACATCATAAACAATCAATTTGTATTATTACAGAGTGGAAAGAAGAATTATTTTGTTCTAAAAATAAAGTAAAACACTACCACGAATACCGATAAAGTCCGCCTAAATTAGGCGGACTTTTTTTGTTAAATCTATTTTTTGACGATAATCGATAATTTGTAGTGTTTTATCGATTTTATTATTAAAGCTTCATATTTAACATAAAAATATTGCTATATTCACAACCTTTAAACTAAAAAACAAACCAAATTATGAAAATTAAACTACTTTCGTTAGCAATGCTAGCGGTCACGAGTTTGACATTCGCTCAAGACGGAATATGGAAAAAAATTGTTTCCTCCAAAAAACCAGCTCTTGAAAGCAGAATGCAATTACCCGAAAAAAATCTTTTCGATTTAGATTTTACTAATTTAAAAGATCAGTTAAAAAACTCTCCTTCAAGAAATGCTAGAAATTCAAGTGTTTCTATTTCTTTACCAAATGCTGACGGTCTTTTAGAAAACTTTCGTATTTACGAAAACCCAACTATGGATCCTGCTTTGGCAGCAAAATATCCTGATATCAAATCCTATATTGGTATTGGCATAGACAACCCAACCGCTACAGCTTATTTTAGTATGTCTCCTCTTGGTTTTAAATCAATGGTACTAAGCGCAGACAAATCAGCAGTATTTATTGAACCAGTTTCTACTGATTTAAAAACCTATTCTGTCTACAAAAAAGCAGATAAAAAACAAAGCTTAACACCTTTTGAATGTAAAGTAATTGATAGAATTGAACCAAGTATTACAAACGGTGCGCTTTTACGTCCAAATGCAGATGATGCAACATTAAGAGCCTTCAGATTAGCTATTTCAACTACAGGTGAATATACAGCACATTTTGGCGGTACAAAAGCACAAGCTCTTGCTGCAATAAACGCTACGATGACCCGTGTGAACGGTGTATTTGAAAAAGATTTCGCAGTACGCATGGTTTTGATTGCCAATACTGATGCAGTAATCTATACAAGTGCTTCTACTGACCCATACACGACTAATTACAATAGTGAACTACAAAGTACTTTAACTTCTGTTATTGGTGAAGCAAATTATGATGTAGGCCATGTATTTGTTAAAGCAGGTGATAATGGAAACGCTGGATGTATTGGGTGTGTTTGTGTGAACGGCTCTAAAGGAAGCGCTTTTACATCAAGTTCTATACCTACAGGAGACACCTTTGACATTGATTTCGTTGCACATGAAATAGGACATCAATTTGGGGCTAATCATACTTTCTCAATGAATAATGAAGGTACTGGTGTTAATATGGAGCCAGGATCTGGATCAACCATTATGGGATATGCTGGTATCACTAGTCAAGATGTGCAACCTCATTCGGATGCTTATTTTCACGCTGCAAGTATTCAACAAGTTACAAATAACGTTAAAACTAAAACTTGTCAAACCAACACTGCAACTGGAAATGCAATTCCAACCGCTAGTGCTGGTTTAGATTATACTATTCCTAAAAGCACACCTTTTATGCTAACTGGGTCTGGAACTGATGCCAACGGAGATGCATTAACGTATATTTGGGAACAATTTGATAATGCTTCAAGCGCACAAACTGGAGCAAGCTCGGCAGCAAGTGCAACAAAAGCAACAGGACCTATCTTCAGATCATACTCTCCTAGCACTTCACCAGTAAGATATTTTCCTCAAATGAGTTCAGTTTTAACAGGAGCAACAACTACCACTGGAGCTGAAATTACTGTTGAAGCCCTACCTTCTGTAGCTAGAACAATCAATTTCAGATTTACAACTAGAGACAATAGAGCAGGTGGTTCGGCAAACAATAGTGACGACGTAATTGTTACTGTTAACGGTACTGCTGGTCCATTCTCGGTATCTTCACCAAACACTGCGGTTTCTTATGCTGGCGGAAGTTCACAAACTGTTACATGGGTTGTAGGTGGCACTACTGCTAATGGTGTAAATTGTGCCAATGTAGATATTTTAATTTCTACAAATGGCGGAAGTACATGGTCAACCTTATTAGCAGCTACTCCAAATGATGGAACTCAAGCTGTAACAATTCCTAATACAACAGGAACAACCAATAGAATTATGGTAAAAGGAAGCAATCATATTTTCTTTGATGTTTCTAATACTAACTTTACTATTACTGCAGGTTCTTCTGATACTGTAGCGCCAACTGCTCCAACAACATTAGCCGCTTCTGCAACAACTCAAACCACTACTAATTTATCTTGGACAGCTTCAACAGACAACGTTGGAGTAACAGGATATGAAGTATATAGAGGAACTACTTTAGTAACAACGGTAACAGGTACAACTTATACGGCTACAGGCTTAACAGCTTCAACAGCATATTCTTTTTCAGTAAAAGCGAAAGATGCCGCAGGAAATGTTTCGGCTGCAAGTAATGTTGTAAATGTTACTACTTTGGCTCCAGTTGCTGACACATCAGCGCCAACAGCGCCAACAACATTAACTGCTTCTGGAACGACATCAACTACTACAAATCTATCTTGGACAGCTGCAACAGACAATATTGGTGTAACTGGATATGATGTTTACCAAGGAGCAACTCTTAAAGCAACAGTAACCACAACTTCTTATGCCGTGACTGGTTTAACTTCTTTAACTGCATATTCTTTCTCTGTAAAAGCAAAAGATACTGCAGGAAATGTATCTGTTTCTAGTAATGTAGTAAATGTTACTACTTTGGCCGTAACTACTTCTTATTGTGCATCACAAGGAAATAGCACAGCCGATGAAAAAATTGGTAGAGTAACAATTGGCACAATCAATAACGCTTCAACAGGAACAGCTGGTTATGAAAACTTTTCAGCTATTTCTACCAATGTTACAAGAGGTGCAGCTACAACAATCACTATTACTCCATCATGGACTGCAACAACTTATGCCGAAGGATATGCGGTATTTATTGATTACAATCAAAATGGAGTGTTTACAGATGCTGGTGAAACGGTTTGGACAAAAGCCGCTGCCACAGCAACTCCTGCCACTGGAAGTTTTACAATTCCAGCAACAGCAATTTTAGGAGCAACAAGAATGCGTGTTTCTATGAAATATAATGCAATACCTACTGCTTGTGAGGCTTTCTCTTATGGTCAAGTAGAAGATTATACTGTTAACATCGTTGCAGGAACTGCAGACACTACGGCTCCAACAGCACCTACAACTTTAACTGCCTCTGGTACAACTGCAACTTCAACAAACTTATCATGGACAGCTTCAACTGACAATATTGGGGTATCTGGATATGATGTATATCAAGGAACAACCTTAAAAGCAACTGTAACTACTACAACTTATGCCGCAACTGGCTTAACAGCCTCAACAGCTTATTCTTTCTCTGTAAAAGCAAAAGATGCTGCTGGAAATATTTCTGCTACAAGTAATGTTGTAAATGTTACCACTCTGGCTGGCGGAACAGTGACTTATTGTGCTTCAATAAGTAATAGTACTGCTGATGAAAAAATTGGAAGAGTAGCTATCGGAACAATCAATAACGCATCAACAGGAACAGCTGGTTACGAAAACTTTACAGCGATTTCAACAAATGCTGTTAGAGGAACTGCTCAAACAATTACTATTACTCCAGCTTGGACAAGTACCGTGTATAGCGAAGGTTATGCTGTATTTATCGATTACAACCAAAATGGATTGTTTACTGATGCTGGTGAAACCGTGTTTACAAAAGCAACCTCAACAGTCACTCCTGCTATTGGAAGTTTTACAATTCCAACTACTGCAACTTTAGGAGCAACAAGAATGAGAGTTTCTATGAAATATAGTGGAATTCCTACTTCTTGCGAAACAATATCTTACGGTCAAGTAGAAGATTATACTATAAATATTACTTCAACCGCAAAAGAAACTGCAAAAGAAGTTAATGATGTTGTAGAAATCAAATTGTATCCAAATCCTGTAAGCTCTATAGTAAACATTACGTCAGTTTCTGAAAATGCTACATATAGAGTATACAACTTATATGGACAAACCATAAAAGAAGGGAAAATTTCAAATGGAACTATTGATGTGGTTAATTTCAAAACAGGTAACTATATTTTAGAAGTTACAGATAACGAAACAACTATTACAAAACGTTTTATTAAACAATAATTTTTTCTACATAAATCATTTAAAAGCTATCTCTACCGAGGTAGCTTTTTATTTATTAACATATTCCAAAAATTAACTATCATCTGAAACCTATCACAACGATATTCTGTAATTTTACGACATGTATGCTTTAGTCGATTGTAATAATTTTTATGCTTCGTGTGAACGTGTTTTCCAACCAGAATTCAACGGAAAACCTGTTGTAATTTTGTCTAATAACGATGGTTGTATAATTTCCAGAAGCAAAGAAGCTAAAGAGGCTGGAATTCCTATGGGAGCACCCGAATTTAAGTATAGATTACTTCTAAAAGAAAAAAATGTAAAGGTGTTTTCTTCCAACTATGCACTTTATGGTGATTTAAGCAATCGAGTGATGTCTATTTTAGAAGGATTTACACCCAATTTAGAAATTTACAGCATTGATGAAGCTTTTCTAAATTTTGATGGCTTAAATATTTCAAACTATCATGATTATGGTCTACAAATGAAAAACAGAATACACAAATGGGTTGGAATTCCAGTCTGTGTTGGCTTTGCTCCTACTAAAGCTTTATCTAAAGTAGCCAATAAAATTGCCAAAAAATTTCAAGATAGGACTCAAGGTGTTTATGTTATTGATACTGAAGAAAGTCGTATCAAAGCTTTAAAATGGACAAAAATTGAAGACGTTTGGGGCATAGGTTATCGCATAAATAAAAAAGCAAAGCTCCAAAACATCAATACAGCCCTAGATTTTATTGCTCCAGAGCATGAAAATTGGATTAAAAAAGAAATGGGAATCACAGGACTTCGTTTAAAATATGAATTAGAAGGTAAATCAGTTTTAGATTTAGAACCCATTCGTGAACAAAAAAAGAGTATTGCTATTACCCGAAGTTTTCCGAAACAAATTTCTAACTTTGATTTATTAAGAGAGCGTGTTTCAACTTTTGCAACTGTTTGTGCCGAAAAATTGCGAGCACAAAACTCCTGCTGTCATACTATAATTGTAATGTTAGTTATTGACAGACATACGACTCAGGCACAAAAATATTATTTTAACATGGCAGTCACTTTACCTTTTGCTACAAATTCAAATTTAACAATTTCAAATACTGCAATCGAAATTTTAAAAAAACTGTATGTTGGAAATGAAAATATAAAATTCAAAAAAGCAGGAGTTATTGTTACTGAACTTATTTCTGAGAACAGTAAACAATTTCATTTATTTGAAGATGAAAATCCAAAACACATCAATTTAATGAAGACCATCGATTCACTAAACAAAAAAATAGGCGATAAGAAAGTAAAATTAGCGAGTCAAAATTTGAATTTAACTTGGAATATGAATCAAAATTATTTGTCTCCAAAATACACCACTAATTTCAAGCAAATTTTAGAAATAAAATGCCAATAGAAAAAAATAAAAAAATATTATTCTTTCTTCCTGATTATAAAAGTGAAATAACGATTCCTTTTGTAAAAGAAGGAGTTTCTGCAGGATTCCCATCGCCAGCAGCCGATTTTATGGAAACTAATATCGATTTAAACAAAGAATTATGTGAAAATCCATTAGCGACCTTTTACATTAAAGTAAAAGGAAATTCAATGATAGACGCAGGAATAAATGATAAAGATGTTCTTGTAGTAGATCGAAGTCTAGAACCTAAAACAAATAAAATAGCCATTTGCTTTATTGATGGTGAATTTACAGTAAAGCGCATTAAACTCGAAAAAAAATGTCTGTACCTGATGCCTGAAAACTCAAATTATTCCCCCATAAAGATTACTGAAGAAACCCAACTAATTATATGGGGTATTGTAACGTATGTAATAAAAGCGGTGTAAAAATCAAAAACCCCTCATTTCTGAGAGGTTTTGTACCCGGAGCCGGGCTCGAACCGGCACGGTTTCCCACTGGTGTTTGAGACCAGCGCGTCTACCAATTCCGCCATCCGGGCAGAAATAATAATTTCGTGAGTGCAAATGTAAATATTTTTTTTGCAATTCATAAAAAAATACTTAAAAATTATCTTTCCTAGTCCAATTTAATTCCTAAATTTGCACCTCGGTAAAACGAAACACAACTAACTAACTACAAAACAACTAATTAATGCCACACCTAGAACCCGAAGCAAAAGTATTTGCCTGTTCGCAAAGTGTTTACCTAGCCGAAAAGATAGCTGCAAGCTATGGTGTACCGCTAGGAAAAGTTACGTTCTCGCAATATAGTGATGGTGAATTTCAGCCGTCTTATGAAGAATCCATTCGTGGATTGCGTGTATTCATTGTATGTTCTACATTCCCAAGTTCTGATAACTTAATGGAATTATTACTGATGATAGACGCAGCAAAAAGAGCTTCAGCAAGACATATAACAGCTGTAATTCCTTATTTTGGATGGGCCCGTCAAGACAGAAAAGACAAGCCAAGAGTTCCAATTGGAGCCAAACTTGTTGCAAAATTATTAGAAAGCGCTGGTGCTACAAGAATAATGACTATGGATTTGCATGCAGACCAAATACAAGGTTTTTTCGAAAAACCAGTAGATCATTTGTTCGCATCGACAATTTTCTTGCCTTATGTAAAAAGCTTAGGTTTAGAAAATTTAACAATTGCATCGCCAGACATGGGAGGATCTAAAAGAGCTTATGCTTATTCTAAATTCTTAGAGTCAGACGTAGTAATTTGTTACAAACAAAGAAAAGTAGCCAACGTAATTGATACGATGGAACTAATAGGTGAAGTAAAAGGTCGAAATGTAATCTTAGTAGATGACATGATCGATACAGGAGGCACTTTGGCGAAAGCCGCAGATTTAATGATAGAAAAAGGAGCGTTAAGCGTAAGAGCAATATGTACCCACGCTATTTTATCTGGAGATGCTTACGAAAAAATAGAAAATTCAAAATTGCTTGAATTAATAGTGACTGATTCTATTCCGTTAAAGAAAGAATCAAACAAAATAAGAGTCGTGAGTTGTGCACCTCTTTTTGCAGAAGTAATGAACATGGTTCATCACAACAATTCCATTAGTGGAAAATTTTTAATGTAAATTATTATTTATTAACTATATTTTTTTAAAATGAAATCGATTACAATTAAAGGATCAGAAAGAGAAAGCGTAGGAAAAGTTGCGACTAAAGCCTTACGTAATGCTGGAGAGGTTCCTTGCGTATTATACGGAGGAGATCAACCAGTGCACTTTTCAGCAGACGAAAGAGCATTCAAAACATTGGTTTACACTCCAAACGCACACACAGTTGTGATTGAAGTTGAAGGCGGGAAAACGTACAATGCAGTTTTGCAAGACATTCAAGTACACCCAGTTTCTGACAAAATTTTACACCTTGATTTTTATCAATTATTTGACAATAAAGAGGTTACTATGGAAGTTCCAGTAAGAATCATTGGAACATCTCCAGGTGTTTTATTAGGTGGTGTTTTACGTCTTAACTCACGTAAACTAAAAGTGAAAGCTTTGCCAGCTAACCTACCAGATTTCTTAGATGCAGACATTACGCCTCTACAAATGGGTAACAAAATTTATGTTACAGCATTAGCAAACGACAAATACAAAATTCTACACCCAGACAACACAGTTGTTTGTCAAGTAAGAATCTCTCGTGCTGCTATGAAGGCTGCTCAAGAAGCTGCAAAAGCTGCAAAAGCACCAGCAGGGAAAAAGAAAAAATAATCTTTCGATATACTTTTTCAAAAAGCGCTCCAATTGGGGCGCTTTTTTTATGAGCGAAATTTTAGGAACTCTTGCAAATCGTATTCCTGCTGTACGCTACAATCCACGCCAAAAAGCGTGGGATTTCCACTTCCATCAGGGCTATTTAGCTATTTTTTATCCCTTTTGTAAATTTTCTATAAAAATTCTAACCAACCAATAATCTAATAATCCTATTTTTGCAATATGATACAATGGATTTCAACTCTTTTTTCGAAAACCAAAACCGAAGAAAGCAACAACGATAATATGAAGAATTTTTTAATAGTAGGATTAGGAAATATAGGAGCCGAATACCTAAACACACGCCACAACATAGGCTTCAAAGTATTAGATTTTCTAGCAAGAAAAGAATCATTAGATTTTCAAACAGTAAAATTAGGATCACTTGCCGAATATAAACTTAAAGGAAGAACACTTTTACTACTAAAACCCAATACTTATATGAACTTAAGTGGCAAAGCAGTTCAGTACTGGATGGAAAAAGAGAAAATAGAAAAAGATAATGTCCTGATAATTACAGATGATTTAAACTTAAGTTTTGGAACCATTCGTATAAAACCAAAAGGAAGTGATGGCGGTCACAACGGACTTAAAAGCATTCAGCAAACACTAAACTCATCCGATTATCCACGTTTTAGATTTGGAATCAGTGACGAATTCAAAAAAGGAAAACAAGTAGATTATGTACTTGGCGAATGGGACGAAATCGAAAAAGAAAAACTCTCAGAACGATTAGAAATAGCTTCAGAAGCAGTTAAATCATTTGCATTAGCAGGACTAGAAAACACAATGACTACATATAACGGAAAATAATCATGAAAAAGGAACTATTATTAATTCTAATTACATTGATTATATTTTCTTGTGCTTCTAAAAAATCAATACCACAAGCTAACACTTCAGAACAAGAAAAAACAACAAAGAATTTCATCTGTCCCGAAGATGGGATATGCACCATTAAAATATTAAAAAATCAAAGCTTGTCAATTAAAATAGATGAATTTAATCATTTGTATTACCAAACAAAAGCTAATATAGAAACTTCAATCATAATTTTCGAATACAATCGAAAAGCACTAGAAGGACTTCAAGATGGAAATTATAGAGAAGAAATTATTTTTGAAATCGACAATTCAGTTTCAAAACTTGAATTACAAAATGAATTTTTAAATGGCACAAAAATGATTTTTGGGAGACATTGCTATTGCAAAGGTCAAGCTGGGTATTTTTCTGTAAAAAAAGGAAGTTTAACTTTAGTGAAAAACAAGGAAGGAATTAATTTTAATTTAGAATTTACAGTTACAGAAGTACCTCAAATAGTCAAACATATTAATTACATTGTTAAATAAAAACAGCTCCAAATTTGGAGCTGTTTTGGTATAAATATTAAAGAAATTATTCAATAACAATTCTTTTTACAACTTTCTTTTCACCGTCAGAAATAGAGACCAAATAAACTCCTGATTGAATCGTATTATCAAGTTGTATATTTTGATTAAAAATACCTGAGTTACTGTATTTATTTTCAAAAACACTTCTTCCTCTCAAATCATGAATAACAATATTTATGTCATTTGAAGTGTTCGATTTAAATTTTAATGTAAAATTTCCATTATTAGGATTAGGATACAATGCAAAATCTGTAAATTCATAATCGCTAGGTATCCCAAGAGTAACTGTAGTAATAGAAGTACATATGTTAAATGCAAAACTATTCAACGTTCCACTAGTTCCAAGAGTTATATCCGCCACTCTAAACCTCCATGTCCCAGCTGTTGTTTTTCCATTTAATACACTTAAAGACGAACCAGGCTTATATGTATTATTACCTGCTGCACCAGCACAAACAAAATTCACACCAGCGTCATCAAATGTAGTTATAAAACTTGATTGCCCGTTTGTACAAGCATAACTATCCGATTGAAACATTTGTACAAAAGTTAAATCAGGGTGATTGATACCAATATATAATTGATTTACTCTATGAGAAATATTTGTTAACACGTTTACATCAGAAATCACACCAGTTGTTGCAGGAATAACAATATTAAAATTTTGATACGCCAATGGTGTTTGCTCAACAATCGTAGCGGCAGGAGACGCACTGTAGGTACTACAAGTGATTGATGTTACTACTGTATATCCTATAGCAATGTTACCAACATTTACAGCATAAAAAATATTCCCAACAGCTTCAACAATAATTTTACAAAAAGGGAAATCTCCGGCAGAAGGCACGGTAATTATCTGTGTCCCATCATTTGGAGTATTTGCCAATAAGGTTGAAAAAGTTACGCCATTATCTGTAGAAATCAAGATGTTTACATTAGCAGCATTATATGGCGAGACATCTGTTCCGACAACATTCCATGTGATGTTTTCAGTTGTTCCTTGTGCCCAAGTTGTGTTAGTCGTTTGTGATGTCACAGTAAATGGACCTGTTGTGTTTCCTACAGTAAGGACCATATTTGCTCTGCTTGTCTGACCTCCATTAGGTGCTCTATTATCTCTAACTGTCAATGCAAAATTCATAGTTCTAGCAACGGTAGGGACAACTTCCCAAGTGGGAGCCAAATTACCTGCGACCACACTAGCTAAAGCGGGCATATATCTATTTGGCGAGGCAATAGGAAGATTAGATCTAAAATTTGGACCAGTTGTAGATGTTGGCAATGGAGATTGTGTAGATATCTCCGTATTAGTTTGTTCCCAACAGTAAGTAAGCGCATCACCGTTTACATCTGAAGCACTACCTTTTAGAATAAATGCAGTTCCTTTAGGGATTGTAAAATTCCCTCCAGAATTTGCAACTGGAGGGGTATTCCCATTTGGATTGTTAGGTGCACAATTTGCTGTTGAAGCAATTCTAGCTGCAATCTCCGCAATACTTACTGCATGAAAATGAGCATCTGAATTATTTTGAACGTTTGGAGCACAAATTCCAGCATAAGCCATAATTGTACTTCCACTTCCAGGCTCTACGGCTGTTGAATTGTTTCGATTTGCACCGCAAGAATTGTTAAAAGTATGGTTTGCACCAAACTGATGCCCCATTTCGTGTGCCACATAATCAATATCATAAGGATCACCTACAGGAGCTGTCGAACCTGTAATTCCATTTGCTTTACTGTTATTAACACAAGGAGATGGTCCAGCTAATCCACCACCACCAGTACTTACAGTATGACCAATATCAAAATTAGGGGATCCGATAATTGCTGTTATTTGAGTTTGACTTTCTCCAATTAAAGCATTTGCATCATTATTTGTAAAAGTATCGGAAGTAACAAAAATAATTTGATCGTTTGTTGCTACTAGATTTAATCTTATTGATAAATCTCTTTCATATATTGCATTCACACGAGTCATGGTAACTACCATAGCTGCTAAAACCGCTGCTTTTTGTTGCGCTAATGTTCCTGCGTTTAATCCCGCGGCATTTATATGAAATGCTGCATATTCTATTGTACATGCCATTGCTAATCTAAATTGTCTAAACTGACCGTCGCTTGCTTTATTTGTGTCAGCAATATGATCTAAACCATTACCAGATAATCCAGCAGGAATCACATCATTAACCAAGCATTGAAAATTTCTTGAAGGAGAAGTGTCTGATTTTGAATAAATAATATAGTTATTCAAATCTTTAGTATAAGTATCAATAAACATAGCACTTGTTTTACCTGACAAGGTCATCGCATGTAAACCAAAAAGAGAAACACTAAAGCGTATACTTGCAGTTGGATCTTCGATTCCTTTACCAATATAAGTTTTTATGTCAGTAAATTTAGCAGATAATCCAGCTTCCATTACTGGCGCCTCATAGATCTTAAAATTTTCTATTTCTCCATTATGATTCGGAAAAGTCATTACTAATGTTGATTCAACATTCTGGGAATCCAAAGGGGCTTGCATTAATTGCGTTTTAAATGCATTAAAATCAAGTGAAAATAGTTGATACTTGGTTGGTAAATTTGCACGTTCCATTTTGGTAGAACTGCTAAGTTTTTCTTCCGAAACTTTTCTCCAATCTTGACCAAAACTCACCCCAAAAGACATTAGAACTAGACATAAAATAAGTAAATTTTTTTTCATAATATAGATTTTTTTTTGCTAATATAAGCAAAATTCACAATACACAAACTATAAAATAAAAACGCAGGCTAATAGCCTGCGTTATAAATATATATGAATTTTATTCTTATTCTACAACAATACGTCTTACCGTTTTCTTAGCACCATCTATAATAGATACTAAATAAATTCCTGCTTCTACTTTATCTAAATTAACATTTTGATTGAAGGCTCCTGTATTAGAGAATGATTTCTCATATACTTGACGACCTCTCATATCGTGTACGTTTATTTTAATATCATTAGTAGATGCTGATGTAAATCTTACCGTAAAGTTTCCACTATTAGGGTTTGGGAATAAATTAAAATCTTTGAAGGCAAACTCTTCATTTGTTAAAGCGGCAGATATAAGCGTACATATATTTAAACTCCAACTATTTAATGTACCACCGTCACCATTATAACCATCAGCAAGTCTTAATATCCAATTACCATTAGGAGCTTGTCCATTAAAAGTAGATAATAATTGAGTTGACTTAATTGTTCCTGTTAGTGCAGGAGCAGATCCACATACTGCATTAGATCCAGCGTCATCAAAAGTAGCAACAACGTTATCACTTCCAGCACATGGCTCAAAAAACAATTGCACTTGTGTACCTGCAGGGCTAATTAAGGTGCCTGTAACATCTCCTACATAAGTATGAGTCATATTCATGGTTATATTTACATCGCCAATAGTTCCCGTAGTAGGTATGTTTAAGGTTGAATTTATTGTATTTGCATTTGCAGATGCAATCGTCAAAGGAATGTTTGTAGAAGAAGCTGAACTACATACTAAAACTCCTGTTTCAAATTTAAAAGAAGATCCATAAACTCCACTACAAGCAACGTTTTTAGGCAATACTCTCCAATAATAATTGGTTGCTTGTGTAAGACCGCTTAACGCAAAACTAGTTGTCGTAGAATTCCCTGAAGCAATAATAGTAGTAAAAGCAATATCAGTAGCTACTTGTACATCATAAGAGGTTGCATTTGTAGAAGCTGTCCATGTTAAATTTAAACTTGTGTTTTGAGCCACAGCATTATTAGCAGGTGTTGTTAAACCAGCTGTAGTAAAATTACCACTCAATACTTCTAAGTAAAAAGGAACCGTTTTTGTTGTTGTTGCAGGAACAGATATTGCATTTACAATAATATTGTGCATTGCAACTGGTGTCGTAGCTGTAGTATTAACTGTCATTGTTACTGGACCAGAAGTTGATCTTGACGTAGGAGAAAAGACTACTGTTGTATTTGCCGGAATTCCAGTTGCTGTAAAATTAGTTGTACTAGCAAATCCCGCTATAGCTGTATAGTTAAATGTATAAACCATAGAATTTACACCTTGACAAATGGTTTTATTCTGCTCACCCGCTACACCCGTAAAGGCAACAGCAAATGATGACGCTGCTGCAGTAGTAGTAAAATTAGTATTAGATACATCTAAAAATATATTATTATATCCTCGCACCATTATTCTATTTGTAGTACCAGCTGTATTTGGTATTGTTATCACTTCACTCCCATCATTAGGCACTTTGCTAGCCAATAGTATTGGGAAAGCAGTTCCTGCATTTTGAGATAAATAAATATCAACAAATTTAGCATTAATACCATTCACATCTGTTCCTGCAACTGCCCAAGTAACTGTTTGATTTGTTCCTCCAGCCCAACTTACATTTGTGTTTGGAACATTTACTAAAAATGGCCCTGCTGTTCCGTTCACAGTCACTTTCATTAAGTCTGAAGCCGTTTGTCCTCCAGTAGCTACGTTATCTCTCACTGTCAAAGAAAAATTTAAATCTCTTCCTACAGAAGGCACCACTTCCATTGTAGTTGATGTTGCACCTGCTAATATATTAGCCATAGGCGGCATAAATCTATTAGGTGAAGTTGTTGCTGTTTTAGATCTAAACATAGGTCCAACTGCTCTAGTGGCAACTGGAGCCGCAGTAGTTGCAGGATCTCCTGGGTCGTTTTCTTCCCAGTTATATGTTATTGCATTACCATCTGGATCTGTTCCAGCTCCTTCTAGCACAAATGCAGTAGATTTAGGTATAACATAATCAGCTCCAGCATTTGCAGTAGGAGGATTATTAGTTAAATTCGCAACTTGCGAAGGTGGAATAGCAGAACTA